>JAHJQO010000038.1 GCA_018819305.1 Nanobdellota archaeon | reverse complement strand
TTGTTTAACTCTAACTTTTCTCTTCCGCATACCATTTTTCACTACATCCCTGGATTTACAGTAGATACACTTCATAAAAATCACCAAATAAGTCTATGAAAGAAGCAATATATAAATCATTCGTTTAATAGACATTATCTGTTTCCATATATTCATTTCTACCATTGTTCTTCACATAATATTTACTTACAAAATAGGATAAAAAAACTTACAAATATGTAGTTATTTGTTGATTTATGGAAAACTTTATAAATAAATACTTACAATATAAGATTATTTCCATGGAAAATCAAGAATTTTTTATTAGCAGTAAGAATCTAGTTTATAATCTATCTGGGAAAACACTTTCTAACCAATTGGATGATTCTAAGCTTGCTGCTGAACTTCCTTCTGTAGCTTACCTTAATCTGAAGCATGAAGATGAAATATATCTTCCAGTTTCCCTCTTTTCTAATGAGCTTACGCCGCTTCAATTGATTGTCAAATACCTGAAAGAGAACTTTGATATTAACAACAAAAAGATTGCATTGCTTTTGAATCGTGATCCAAAAACAACATGGACAATATATAACAATATTAAAGACAGAAAACCAATTTCTCCTGAAGATTCTTCTCTCCAGATTCCTTTAAGCATATTTAAAGACAGAAAAATTAGTGCGTTTGAAGCTTTGGTTTCTTATCTGAAAAAACTTGACCTGAATTATGCTGATATTGCACGCTTAATAAAAAAAGATCAGAGGACAATATGGACTGTTTATTCCAGAGCCAGAAAAAAATTAGGAATAAGAAAACATGAAAAATAATAACCTGAATAATGTATTGAAGAAGAGCAGTGTGATATTCTTATTAATAATTATCATATCGCTAGTTATTCTTTCCAATACAAATTATTCAGTTGTCCTGGCACTGCCTCAGGGAGCCACAATTACTTTTAATGAAACAGAAAATGCATCAACAAGACCTGCTGACACGCACATAGCTGCAGGAGGATCATTCACATCTTTAGTATTAAATGTAACTTCACAAACAAGCAAGTGGAAAGCTTATGTTGGAAATGTTACTGGAAGATATGTGCTGCAGAATTCAAACAATAACACTATTTATGATTGGACTTTGTCGTCAGTACAGGGAGAAGTATATGTTTCAAGAAATGACTCTGTTGAATTTAGCACTTTGGCATGTGCAAATGAGGGAAATATAACTGCAGAAGACACTGCACTTAATATTAATTCAAGTAGTGATGACAGCATTAATCAAACATTTATTCAAAAAACACATAAAACCTTTGTCATCGGAGGAACAGGTACAATTAGCAACAGTTCTTGTTATGCCATTGCTACTTATATAGATGATGAGGCCCAGACTATTGATGAAAATGCAAACTTCCAGGAGATATTATTATCTGATAACACTAACATGGTTTATGTGACGCTGTTGGAAGATGAGCAATCTGGATTTGATGGAGGTAATTATGATTTCCAAATAATTGTGCCTGATGATCCGGGTGTGGCTTCAACTCCTTATTATTTCTATGCTGAACTGGGCTGAACAAATTATTTTTGATATGATTTTTTTGAAACCTTTTTCAAATTCTGCCTTTTTAAGCCCCCTATCCTTCTAATTCAGTTTTTAATTAATTAGTGTGTTTTCTTTATTTACTTAATTCATAATTTGGTTAAGTACAGTACTTAACTAATAACCGAAACATTTAAATATAAGTCACAACATTATGTAGTTATTATACTGAAAACCACACCAGGATAATAAAAAATACTGATTCGCTACTGGAAGCCTTTAAACAATTCCTGTCGTCTTAAAACGGCGGGAATTGATTATAATCAAACACCGTTGCAAGCGGAAAAAAACAAAATGGAACAAGAAACCCTTTTTACGGCCTCAAAATGGGACATCCTGAAAATACTCGCATCAGGAAACAAGTCTCCGATACAATTGGCTAAACTTTCAAACACCTCTGTTGCGAATATTAGCCAACAACTTCGACTTCTAGAAATGGCCGGGCTTGTTCAAAGTAAAAGGATTTCCAACAGGGATAAAGGGCAGCCAAGACTGCTCTACTCTCTGGCTGGAAATCATTCTTTTTTAATAGCAACTTCACAAGACTTTGTAGAAAAAAAGTTTCACAAGCTAAGTCTATATAATAAAATTATTCTAAAGATATGGTTTTTAGACAATCCAGAACTTCATTATTATCTGGAAAAAGCATTCTGGCATGTAGAAGATCACTTGCAGAAAATTGATGCCATATTATATAATATGAACAACACTGAAGATATTGGCTTGGTTCTGGTTTCAAATGATTCCAAACTAAAAAAAGAACTAAAAAAACTTTCTATAAAAAATCCAGAAGGAGTCTCAAAAACTGTTTTCTTTGATATTAAATCAAAATTAGAAATTCAAAAACAGCCAGATTCAGTCACATCTGGACTTTATGCACTTTATGATCCTTCAAATATGATAGTACCTGGGAAGGAAGAGGTAGAGGTAAAGATAAAGGACAAAAATTAGAGAAAAAAACATACAGCGTGAGGTGGAGTAGAAAAATGAAACAAGTTGAATATATAAAGAAAGCAATTTTATTAATGATAGTATTAGGCTTGCTCTATACTGGAATCACATCTGTTTTTGGTGTGCAAGGAGCTACTGATATTGATGTAGGTGTTACGAGTAGAGCAAATACTTCTAATTGGTCATCAGGCCAAAGCACAACAGTACAAGCAGGTAATGTCACAGAGATAAATATATCTGGACAAGCAATAACTGATCATTGGGCAGGTTTCTATGGAGAGATATCTGGAAGTATTACATTAGCTAATTCAGACGGTAATGTATTTTACAATTGGACTGGTTTAAACACTATTGCTGGAGAAGTATTTGCAGCAAATGAAAGCACAATTGGCTGGGGAGGAATTGCATGTGCTGATAGTGGTACTATTTCATCATTAAATACTTGGTTAGGTGCTGCTGCTACTGATGCAGATACTGTGAATGCTACTTACACTAGAAATGATCATGCAGATTTCAGTGTTGGAGGAACTGCACTAAGCAGCTGTAATAGTACAAATGCATATACAAGTTCTGGTGCTGAAACCACAACATTCTATCAAGTCTTGCTTAAAGATGGTGATGGAACACCTGTATTTGCAGCTATAATCAATGAAACAACAACAGGATTTGATGGAAACACACATGACTTTGAGCTCTTAGTGGGAGAACCAGAAGGCGCAGGAACAACAATGTACTTTTACATCGAACTTGACTAAAAATAATAAATGGTGAAAAAGTAAATTGAATATCACTGGAGGAAAGGTGAGGATGATGAAAAGAGAAAAAACAATAACTAGAACAACAAGGCTTTTGTTGGTGTACTTAGCAATAGCAGTAATGCTTTGTGGCTCTTCATTATACCTTGCCTATGCTACTCCGCAAGGAGCCACTGTGTCTGGCAGTCCATCTGTTGATGCCGGACCAAATAAAACTCCAACAAACAGAAGTGATTTGGGTGGTAGAATAATTACTATTAACCTTGATTTAGAACAGCAGAATTTTGCATGGAAAGCATATGTTGGAAATGTAACAGGTAAATATGTTTTGGAAAGCGCTAGTAATTTCAGTATTTACGAATGGCCAACCGGAACATCTATTGATGGAGAAGTATATATATCTAGAAACTCCTCAGTAAATTTTGGTTCTGGACAGATAACATGTGCTACTATTCCTGAGATGGTAACTGAGAATACTTTTTTTGGTTTTGATGGTGCATCTCCAGATAATATTAATGGCACATTTAATGCAAGTGCGCATCAGGCATTTCAAGCCGGAACTGGAAATAATTTTGCTGCAAATGATTGTAATGCGACGGCTCTGTGGGTGAATGATACTTTACAAACTCCGGGTTCATCAGCAGTTTTCCAGGAAGTAGCTTTACATGATGGTTCCAATATGGTGTATGCTGCTATTATTAATAACAATGAGTTTGGTTTTGATAATACAACGCAATTTGATTTCCAAGCCATTATTCCTGAGAACAGAACTGCTAGTGCTGGAACTAATTATTACTTTTATGTAGAGATAGGAAGTTAGATATGTTGAAATATAAATGAATAAAGGATGAATGAAGATGAGGGTTTTGAAATTGAGAAAAAGATTATCTGATTTATTTATTATTAATTTAGAAAGAAAGGCAGCACTAATGTTATTTACTTTGTTAATTTTATTTTTTGCTTTTAAAGGAATGCCTGTGACTAGTTGGGGTCCTGCTAGTAATTATGAGAATTATAGTGTCAAGACAACTGTTAATGTAACTAATGCTTATCCTGAGATTCTTAATATTACTTGTAACGGAGATCAGGCAATTACTTTAACAGCAGGTTCAACAAAATTAGTATCTTGCTTAATTGAAATTCTAGATTATAATGATGGTGATGATGTTAATTATGTTAATGGTACTTTTTATTATAATGTAAATGAATCTAGCGATCCTGATGATAATAATACTCATTACACTAATACGACTTGCACTGTGAATAATACTAATGGATTTTATGCTAATTGGACTTGTGCTTTTGATGTGTGGTACTATGCTCTCAATGGAACTTGGGAAATGAACTCTACTGTGAATGATAGTTTTGGTGCTAAAGACAATGATTATGGGAATGCTACAGTTAATACATTATTAGCTTTAAATGTGACTTCCCTTATTGATTATGAAGATCTTGCAGTAACAGAAACTTCTTCTGCTATTGAGGCCAATATTACAAATTTTGGTAATGTTCCTATTAATGTAACTATTTATGGTTTTGGTGGTGAAGATGAAGTGGCATATGCTGGTTTAGCGATGGTGTGTGATCAGAGAAACATTACTATTGATAACGAGAGATATGATTTAAGTGCTGTTACTGTTTATGATTCTATGACTCCTTTGACTAGTAGCGCTGTTCCGTTTCAGGGTATTAAGATTCAGAAACAAACTGATCCTGATGTTTATCAGATTAATTCAACTTATTGGAGAATTCATATTAATATGAGTACTAATCCTTTTGGAGTTTGTAATGGAACTGTTGTTTTTGCCGCTGAGAGCCCTTGATTTTGCTCTTTCTTTTTAAATCAGCAGGAAAAACGAAACATTTATATATGAGTATACCTATTAGTATATTAATTTGGTGTATCTTGCACTGAAATATCGTGCAGAAACACAGCTTGCAATAAAAAATTAACAAAAAACTTGCAACGGTGATAAAATGAGTAATAAAAAAAACACAACTATATTTATATTGAGCGCTTTAGCGCTTTTATGTCTACTGACAGTTCTAGTCTGGGCAGATGCTGATGACCCACAAGCTATTGAAAGCATAACTGAGGGTGTATCAACCAGATTTAATGCATCTTCAATAGCAGTACCTAACATTTCGACTGTAACTGCAGGTAATGTGTCGCAGATTAATTTCACTGCTTTATCTGTTACCAAGGCTTGGGCCGGTTACTACGGAGAAATCACAGGTAGAATCGTCTTAGAGAATATAGAAAGATATGTGTTTTATAACTGGACTTCAACAGAGCCAAAAGGTGAGATTTACGCTGCAACTGACAATTCAATCACTTGGGCAAGTATTAAGTGTTTCAATGAAACAGATACTGGAGCTATCAATTTATCTTCACAAGAGGCTAAGTATGGTATTGACTCTATTGATGTTGATGGTATTGATGAAACATTTAACTTAACAGATCATATAGCATTTCAAGTTGGAACAAATCCTATTGGTGTAGATAGTTGTCCTTCAACTTATGTATATGGTGCTGCTGGCTATCAAACAACCCACTTTTCAAATGTGTTGTTAACTGATGCAGCTACTTTGGTCTTCACTACAATCATAGAGAACGATGAAATTGACAACAACACAGACGTGGTTGGATTTGATGGCGTTACTCATGACTTCCAGTTATTACTTGCAGAGGATGGTCATGACGGTGGTCCGGAAGACGTAACAACTACATATTACTTTTGGGCAGAGATAGAATAAGCCGAAAAAACAAGGAAAATCCTTGTTTTTTTATTATTTTTATTATAAAGATAAACAAAAAACTTGCAACGAGGTGAATTGGTGAAAATACTTAATAAAGAGCTAAAACTGGCGTTTGTATTGCTAGGTTTATGCCTTTACATTGCATTTTTTGTAGCTGATTTTACTCATGCTGAACCAGCTGGAGCTGATGTAACAATTGTTACTAGTTCTGCGTATTCATCTACACCTGGCAATAATGATAGCTTGGGTGGTAGAATTATTACTATGACTTTGGATGTTACACAGCAGAACACTGCTTGGAAGGCTTATGTTGGAAACATCACAGGTGTTCTTGTCTTGAGGAACTCTGATGGCTGGAGTATTTTTGAGTGGGCTATGAATAGTTCAACAATGTCTGGTAATGTTTTTGTCAGTAGAGCTAGTAGTGTGACTTGGGGCAATATTAAGTGTGCGAATAGTACTATTGTTGACTCTGAGCAGACTAATTTTGGTATGGCTACAGCAGATACTGATAGTATTAACAGTACTTTTAATTATACTATTCATAAAGAAATGAATGGTTCTATTACTCCTATTACTACTAGTACTTGTCCTAGTGTTGCTACTTGGATTAATGGCAGTGCTCAGGTTGTTGAAACCAATACTACATTCCAGGAGATTTTATTGTATGACAACTCTAACTTGGTTTATGCTACTTTCATAACTCAAGATACTGGGGGTTATGATAATAATGCGTCTGCTGGTGGTGCTAATGTCACTTATGATTTCCAGTTGATTGTTGCTGAGAACAGGACAGCTATTGCTGGTACAACTTATTACTTTTATGCTGACATTAGTTAAATTCTTTTCTTTCTTATTTATTATTTTTATCTTATATGAATTAGTATTAAACAATAATTTAGGGCATCGTTATTATATTTATTCTAGAAACAGGTTTTTTAGAGCTTCTTCAAGCTCTTTTTTGTTCTTGATATCTTTGATTTTCTCGTATATCTCTGGGTTTTCCAGGGCTTCGTTTACCCACATTGCAAAGTCATTTTTTTCTTCATTGACATGGTGCTCAAAGTCTGCGTCTTGCATGTAGCTTATGTTTTTTCTTAGGTCATTCAGGTTTTTGAGTTCTTGGCCGTTTCTGAGCTTAAAGTATTGTTCTTTTGGTGCTTGTTGTTCGAGTAATTGATTTATTTTTAGTTGCCTGAATAATTCTTTTATTTCCTGGCTTTCTTTGTCTATTTCTTTTTCTGTGTTTTGTTTGTGTTTATTTGTTTCTTCCATACTGGATTTGCATTTATGCCATTGTTCTTCTAATCCTTTTAATTGCTGCATTTTTCTTTGAAGTTTTTCTTCCAGGTCTTTTTTGTGCAGATAAAATGGTTTTCCTTCGACTTTTGTGTCATGATAGTCTTTCATGCTGGTTAAGAAGTCTTTTTTCATGACATCGTCTATTATCTCATTCATATCTTTGTTTTTTAGGTAGTGTTCGATTTCTGAGAAGTATCCTTCATTGGCTTGTGTTGGCTTGTAGTAGTCTTGTGATTTCTTTTCTTCAGGAGTATGATGTTCTTCTTCATGTGCAGGTTCGGAATATTTGGACTCTGTATCTTCTTTTGCATCATCGTGTATTATGTTTATGTCTATGTTGTTTATTGCTTCTTCAAATTGTTTTAGATCTGCATCATGACTAGCAAAAGGGTCTATTTTTGGTTCTGGTGGTTTTATTTGTGGTCTTGGATGTTCTATTCTTGGGAGTGTGAGTGTTTTTTTTGGTGGAGGAGGAGCATATGCTTGTTCTGGTATTTTAGCAGGAGTGGGTTTATTCTCTGATATTTGTTGTGTATTAGGTGTAGGTGGTAGATTGAAATTTAAATCTGGCAGTTCTTTTGGTGTCTGCACCATTTTCTTGCTTCTGCTAAAGAAATCTTTGAATTTACCTAGTGCTGCGATGGATTCCTCACCTCTCTTAATTCCTCTTACTTTTTTCTGGATTTTTATAGTATTTAAACTTTATGTTTTGTTGGGGAACCGTCCAGAATCTCTTGAAAACTAAAATAATGTTATGGGCTATTGCTCGGCAATAGGCCTCTGCCCTTTGGGCAGAGATCTTGTGGCTAGCGATGCTAGCCCCAAATTTAGTTTTAATGGCTTTGAAAATAGA
>JAHJQO010000037.1 GCA_018819305.1 Nanobdellota archaeon | reverse complement strand
TTTGAAAATATTCAAAATTTCTAATTTTGTTTTATTTTTGAAAATATTCAAAATTTCTAATTTTGTTTTATTTTTGAAAATATTCAAAATTTCTAATTTTGTTTTATTTTTGAAAATATTCAAAATTTCTAATTTTGTTTTTTTATATTGGTTTTTTCCACAACCTTTAAATATTCTATTCTCTAGTGTTTTAAATATGACGCAAGAGATGGATGTAATGGATGCTCCTTTGAAGATTAGATATAAAGGAGTGTTTGATTTTGAAGGCGTTTATAAGTATGTTCATGACTGGATTGTCAGATATGGTTATAGGTTCCACGAAAAGAAATACAAAGATAAACTAGACACTGCCCTTGGTAGTGAGACAGAAGTTGAAATTTGGGGAGAAAAAGAAGTTACTGAGTATTATCGTCATAAGATTGCAGTTTCTTTTCATACCTGGGAGACTAAAGATGTTATGGTTACAGAGAATGGAAAGCAGGTAAAGAGGTCAAGAGGAAGAATTGAAATTAAGATTAATGGTTCTTTGGTTACTGACTGGCAGGGTAAGTATAAAGGAAGCAGTGTAAAGAAATATATGGAGAAATTCATGAATGATGTTGTTTTGAAATATGATATTTTAATTAAGCATTTTACTCCCATGGATGAAGATTTTCATAAATTAGGTAATGAAATTGGAAAGCTTTTAAAAATAGAAAGTGTATTATAATTAAAAAGAGGTTTTTTATGGCTGAGAAAAAAATTATTATTGTCGATAAGACCATGTCTTTTGAAGGTTTGTTTGACCTGAAAGACTTGTTTAAGACTATTATGAAATGGTTTGGTGAACATAACTATGATATGTGGGAGAATAAGAATTATGAGGAAGTGTATGAAGATGGGAAAAAAATTACTTGTGAATTACTTCCTTACAAAAAAGTTACTGATTATCATAAGCTTGAGATTAGAGTTTTTATTGTTTGCGAAAATCTAAAAGAAGTTGAAATTGAACTAAAGGGTGTGAAGAAAAAGCTGTTGAAAGGAGATGTGAATATTACTTTTGATGCTAATCTCATGACGGATTATGAAAACAGATGGGAAGGCAGAGCAACATACTTTTTCTTTAGAACATTAATTGACAAGTTTATCTATAAGCAGCAGACAGACCAGTATGAAAGAGAAGTTGTCAAAGACTGCAATGAGCTTGAAGAGGAAATAAAAGCTTATTTGAATATGTTTAGATATCAGAAATGATTTTGTGATGTTCTTTTTAGTTAACTTTAAAAACTTGTTCTGGTTCTATACCATATATTGCCACGGTCGCATACTCAGAAATTAAAACACCAATTTCTGGCATGCCGTCCTTGGGCATACAAGTTTGCCACGGTCGCATAACTCGGTAGTGCGCCAGCCTTGAGAGCTGGTTCCGCAAGGAATTCTCGGTTCAAATCCGGGCCGTGGCGTAAAGATTTTGTATTGTTTAAGGTGGTGTGAAATGAAATGTTCAATATGTGGTGCTGATGCTTGTTATATGGTGGCTGTCGATAGTAGGTTAAGCAGAATAGCAAAGCAATTTGTTGATAAATATGCAGGCAGATGTAAAAACTGCCAAGATAAAAAAGAAAATAAATAAAAGTAATATATTTGAGAAAACAAAGAAAATATTTATTTTGTCAATATGAATCCATTATTGTTCTTTACATCAGAGCATTTTTTTTAATTCGGCAATAATCTTTTTCACTTCTTCTTTTGAAGGGGGTTCGATGCCTGAATTGACTTCTGGATATGCTATTTCAAAAAGTCTTCCTACAAATCCCATGATTTCTTCTGAAAGTAATGGTCCTGCAGGTATGTAGTTGTTATATACGTTTCTTGTGTATTCAACTACTTCTTTTGAGGTTCCTTTGTTTAAATACATTTCATAAACTTTTATCAGTTCTTTTTTTAAGTGATTTTCCATCTCTTTCATTTTGTATTAAATTTTTCCTTTGCTTCTTTCAGTACAGATTCTCTTACCATGTGTATGTCTACTTTTTCAGAGAAATATTTTGTGCTTCCATGTTTCTCATCGGCTAACTCCACTAAGTAGTCATTGTATAATTTTTGACTTTCTTTTAAATCTAAAGCTTTAAGAACTTTCATACGAGTACCTTCGTAGCTGAAGGTTTCCGGCTCTAAAAACAGGTCGTCATCCAAATAACCGAATAATGGACTCAAGAGAAAAGGTGATTTTATGATTATGTTATTTTCAAGTGCTACTTCAAAAAATAACTCGAAGATGAACGGTTGAAAACTGCCATTATGAAAAACCACTGAATTTAGTTCTTTCAATGCGTTTTCATCATCTATTTCTCCTTTATCATACTTTTTTGCAAATTTCAATAATTCTTCCAGCAGTATTTCTCTAATTATTCTTTCTTTCACTTTACCGTTTATTACATCCAATCTTATTTTTTTTAATTTGGAAAGTATTTTTTTTGCTTCTGATTTTGGAACATAAAAGTCTCTAACGATTTTGTATATCTCAGATATATCTTTTCTAATCAAGCTAAAACATGGAGCAGATTTCCATATTTTTTTTGCTTTTTTTATTAAGTCAGGCTCTTTTAATTTATCTTCAGAACGTTCTTTAAAAAACTCCATCAGGGAATTGATTGCTTTTAGTTCTAATTCTTTCATTTTTCCACCTTTATTTTTTTATCCTGGTTTTGTGAGATCAATATATCTTTTCTTTCGATCTTCTTCTCGTTTTTGATTAATTTCATCAAATTCTTTTTTTGTCCATCCTAAATCCATGAGGTGTGCGGGGCCTAATCCTTGGTATCCGTCAGCAAATCTGGGGTCATCAGTTTTATTGCTTGTTCCGCCGTTTATAAAACCAATATTTTCAGGTCTTTTATCAAATTTTTTGCTTTTTATAAAAACATTAACAACATTTTGGTTTAAATGAGGCAGATTGTTTTCTTGTGTGTCATGTGGTGATGTTGAAAAATCATATCTTTCAGTTAGTGCGTATTGAGCTAAGGTAGGATCTCCTGTTATTTCCGCAATGTTATAATCTTTAACAATGTTATCTTGGCTTCCTGCTTTTTCAAATTCGCTGTAGCTTCCTATGCCTCCAGAATTTATTTCTGCCCCGATAATTATGTTTCCTCTTGTGATGTATTTTATACCATCCCTGTTTTTTTGACTATTTAATGTGCTTGCCACCTCCATCGCATTTGTTACAGACTTGCATACAAATCCTCCTCCCTGTGAGCTTCTTTTCCATATTATGGTTAGAACAGTATTTAAAGCTTCCTCTGAGCTGGCTCGTTTGCAAGTTCTTTGATTTTTAGAAAAATTTAAGGGTTCCAAGCCCCCAAATGATAATATTTGGGGGGTGATGGAGCCCAAATAATGCATGAAAGAACATATGATGTGGATATTAATAAAGTTGTTGATTTGAC
>JAHJQO010000036.1 GCA_018819305.1 Nanobdellota archaeon | reverse complement strand
GTCAAATCAACAACTTTATTAATATCCACATCATATGTTCTTTCATGCATTATTTGGGCTCCATCACCCCCCAAATATTATCATTTGGGGGCTTGGAACCCTTAAATTTTTCTAAAAATCAAAGAACTTGCAAACGAGCCTATATACCAAAAAGTTTATATACTTTAATTTTGATTACATTAATAAATTAAGGGGTGAGGAATGGAAGAGGATATTTTACCACCAGTAGCGCCAGGAGAACAAAAAGCTGGTTCTGATAAAAAAAAGAAAAAAGGACTACTTGGTGGTCTATTCGGCAAAAAAGAGGAAAAACTCAGTGCTCCAGAGCAGGCTCCTGAAACACCCACTCCTGAAACTGAAAAACAAGAACTTCTAAAGGATGTCACTGAAGATATTAATCTTGATGATATAAGAAAAAATCTGGGCTTGGAGTTTGATGATGACAAGAAAGAAGTGCCTGAAGAAATAAAAAAGGAGCCTGAGTCAGAAAAAGAAGAATTCAAATTACCTGAAATAGAAGAACCTGCTGAGTCAGAAAAAGAAGAATTCAAATTACCTGAAATAGAAGAACCTGCTGAACTCAAAGAATTTGAAGAAGAAATGGGTCTAGATCCTGACAAGCTTCTTGAAGAACCTCCTAAAATAGAAAAGAAAAAAGAAAAAACTGATTCTTCAGAGCCTTTTGATGTTAATTGGGATTCTGATGAACTAAAAGATGAAAAAAGCAAGAAGAAATCTGATTTTGACGTTGATGTCAAGTCAGAAGTTGAAAAAGAAAAAATAAAACCTAAAGAAGAATTTATCAAAGACCTGCGTCCTGAAGAAGTAAAGAAATTTGCAAAAGATCTCAAGAGAAAAGAGTTTGAAGATAAAAAAGGAATCAAGTATGAACCCGAAGTAAACCTTGATGAAGCTGAAGATGAACTGCCGCCTCCAGAACTAATGGCTGATATTCCTGAGCCTCCAAAGATTGAAAAGAAAAAAGAAATTCCTAATGTCAAGCCGAAAAAAGAAAAAAAAGAAGCAAAGCCCAAAAAGGAAAAGAAAATAACCAAGAAAGCAAAAACTGCTGGAATTGATGTTGATGCTTTGAAAAAAGAGATTGAAAAAGAGTTCAGAGAAGAATTTGAAAAAGAAAGAGAAACTCTGAAAAAAGAAAAGCAGGCTTTAGAGTATGACAAAATCAGAGTTGCCGGTCAGATGAACAAAGTTGAATTCAAAGAAAATACCATAGATAATAAAAAAGAAGAGTATCGGCAGGAAAAAGAAAAACTAAAAGAAGAAATAAGACTGGAAAGGGAACAGCTAAAAAACGACAAAGAAGAAGCAAAAGACCTGATAAAAAAACTGCCTGCATTAAAAGCTGATCATTTTAAGCTGAATCATAAAATGAAAGTTATTTATGACAAGATTCATGAATTTGAGGAAAAAGAAAAAAAACTTCTTGAAATTGAAAAAGAGCTTGAAAACAAGGAGATTGCTTTGAAAGTATCTGAAAAAAGACTTGAACAACTGGATGAAAGCATAAGGGAAAAAGGCTTTTCAGATTATCTTGAATCTGAAATCAAGTCAGAGCCATTGGTATCAACAACATTTGAAGAAAAAGATATTCTCAAGGCTTCGCATCTTGAACTTTACAATCTTATTGACACATGCAAAGTAATGGTCAGGGACAAGAATCTTATTGAGGCAAAAAAACTCTATATGGAGCTAAGAAATTCATACGAAGGCGTGAATCTAAGAGGCGCTGAAAAAGACATGCTCCACACAGTAATACGCGAATTATACGATGACATAAAACTTGCAGAACTTGAAGGAAGCGGATTCTAGAAGAAAATACAAGCATGATATTCTAATTCTTTTTCTCACAAGTAATAATATTATCCTGTATTGTGAATTTTACATCACAGAATTTCTCTGCAACATAAATATTAGATTTTACATGCTTGGAAACTTCAGTTGTCTTAATCAATCCAGTGCCAGCAACAGCCATAAAAGGAATGAGCTGGTCTGCAAGATAAGGATCAACAGCAGCATCAGAGTTAATAAATTTCATAAGATTATCTGCTGCTTCTTTGCCAACAAGCTCTGACTTCTTGCCTTTGTCACCAAGACTGTCAGCTCCGAGAACAATAGGATTTTCAAAATCAAGTTCTTCATCACCATACATAGCCCAAAGTGCCAATCCTGAACCAGTGCTTAAACTTTTTGAATACTCAAGCTTGATATTAATAGGAACTTTTAATGACTCTAATTGGAGCTTTGCACTTGCTTCCTGCCTCTGAGACACTCTTGCATCTTCTAAATCCATAGACGCATGGCTTACACCCCTGATTTGAAGAAGCTTTTTTCTCTCAATCAAAAGAATTGCAGGAATATCATCACTTAATGTATACTTACCCTGAATAGTTAGCTTAATCTCTCCTCCGCCTCGTGGAAAATAACCTCTCTTAAACAGGTTAGCTTCAACATCAGCATATCTTTTCATCTGAGGAAGAAAAACAAACTTAAAATAATCAAAAGGCTGAGACCATTTAACATCAGTTCCGCCAATTATGTCAAAAAAAATCTTTTTGCCAGAAAAAACACTTGGCAAAATAAGAGCCTGCAATAAAAGAGTAACAGATCCTGCAGTTCCAATATTAATCTTAAATCTTCCTCCTTTAATTTCACTTGGCTTAAAATCTACTTCTGTGCTTCCAATAAAATGCCCGCTGACTTCTGCATTGCACAAATCCTTGGCAGCATTAACACAGCCAAGATGCTGTGGAGCAAGGCCGGAATTGCATCTTCCTTTTCTAATGTTAATTATCTTGAAAGCCTTGCCAGTAATTGCACTAAGAGCAAGAGCCTGTCTTAAGATTGCTCCGCCTCCTTCTCCATGACTGCCGTCAAGCTCAATAAAATCTGTCATAAAGCAAAGAAAGAACTAGGGTTATAAAAAATTAATCAAAATATTCATTAGAATACTGTAAATACCAAAGATGCAAGGCCTGAAAGTGAAAAGCCAATAATAAATGTCTGGAACACAAACATCAACACAACCAGAGTTATTACTCTTCCAAAACCCAATCCTAATTCTCTGAACACAATAAATGCATCATCCTTATCTTTATTTGCCTTGTCAAAGCTCATGGCTATAAAAGGAACATCTATCAGCACGGTGAACATTCCTGCACAAAAAGTCAAAACAAAAACATGCCATGCCTGCTTGGCAAAAATTCTTATAGACCAAATAAGTGCTCCAAGAATACCACCTAATCTTAAAAGCACATTCCTATTTATTTTATCTGATATTTTGCCAATATATACAGTAAACAAAATAACACCAACAGAACCAAGAGTTGCCATAATGCCAACTGAAACCGTATCATTTAAAATAATATAAACAAAAATAGGCCAAAGAATCGCACCAGCAACAAATCTTGGACCGTCAGCAAGAAAACCCTTGAGAAACTTGGCATGCTCTTTAGTCATCAATTTTTTCAAGGAAAACTTTACATGAGGCTTGACTTCTTTTGTAAAAAACAATGGAATTGGAGAGACAAGCAAAATAACAAATGAAATAATCAGAAGAATATCCATGCCAAAAGCAACTGCTACAAAGCCTCCTATCAAAGGACCAAGAAGAGATGCAAAACTAGGCAATGAAACCAGCTTGCCAACCTGTTTTCCCCTGTGCTTTTTGTCAGATGCTTTGGAAAAAATCGAATTAATTGAAATCCAGTAAAGCGAACCTGCAATACCCCCCACTATGGCTATGAAAAATATTATGTTTCTGAAATTTGGAAGAAAATAAAGACCTGCCATAAAAGCCAGCAGCAAAGGTGTTCTAAAAAGAATTACATGCTTAAAGCCAAATTTGTTTGCAAACAGAGCAGATAAAGGAGAAAAAACAGCCACCATGCCAAAATAAAATATCATGAATAATAAAACATTAGAAACAGTGTATCCTAATTGCAGAAGATAAATAGGAATGAAAATGCTTATCAAAGACAACCCAAAGCTCTGGATAGCAAGATTCCAGTACACTTCTGACAATTCATCCTTTAATAAATGTATTTTGTGAAAATGATGATGTGTATCCATTAATAATGATAATTAAGATTTTAATATTTAAAAGTTTCGTGAATTTAGAGAATCTTATTGAACAAAAGAATAAAATAAAAGAAAAAAAGATAAAAAAAATTTACCAGTCTAGCTCAGCGAGTTGAGAATCAATATCGTCTAGTTCCGCGTCACTAAGTTCAGAGTCAAGGTTGTCTACTTCTGTCAAACTGCCAGTTATTGTTTCTTCTACGACTTCAACAACTTCTTCACCAGCAGGTGCTTCAGGAGTTTCCTGAGATTCTTGAGCTTGTTCCTGTGATTCTTCAGAACCAGTGTTATCCTCAGGCGCTTCTTCAGGAGCAGCGCATCCAACAATGAACAAGACAAGTATTGCAAAGCTAACAATTATTGTTGTTATATTATTCATTTTCACTCATCCTCAACTTCTACAACAACTTCGACTTCTTCTTCATCATCAATCTCTTCAGGATCAAAGCTCTCGCCGTTCTGGTTAATTTCTTTGACAATCTGCATCAACACTCTATGCGCATCTTTCAAAGATTGATGAGCCTCTCTTGTCAAAGCTTTGGCTTGTTCAAGAGCCTCTTTAGCACCTTCTGTGTCATCCTGGCTTCTTAAATCTTTTGCTTCTGCAAACAAATCATCTGCTTCAGCCATCTTTGACCTGGCATCATCAATATAACCACTGAATTGGTCAAGCAAGTCTTCAAGGTCTGATGTGTCAATTCCTTTTTCTTCAAGCCTTTCAAGAACTTTGTCAAGCCTGTCTTCAAGAAGCTCACTTTTCTTAAAGATTCCTTTGACACTTCCCCAGATAACTCTTTCTGCATGATGCGCAGCCTTGCCTTTAATATCATTCCAGATATCTCTGATGGTTTTAGCAGCAACATCAAGCTCTTCTTTGTTAGTAGCAGCTTCAACATCAACTTTTGCATCTTCAAGCTCTGCAATCAAAGCATCAATCTCAGCAATTGCTTCACTTGCTTCTACAGCCTCTACATTATCCTCACTTTCAAGCCTGCTTTTAATTTTTTCCAGATGCTGAATCAGTCTGTCTGCAATGCCAAGAAGATTTTCTTTTGCTTTTTCAAGAATCTGGCTTTCCAAATCAGAACAATCCTCACCACTGTCTCTGCATTCCTGAAGTTCTCCTTTTAATCCATTAAACTCATTTCTTACTCTGTTTTGGAATTGCTTGGCCTTATCATAGTTTTCTTTGGCTTTTTCAAAAGCTTGTTTTGCTTTTTGCAGTTTATCTTCTGCAATCTCTCTAACTCTGAGAAGGTCTTTGACTTTAACAGTCTTTTTAACCATATTCATAAGTCTTTCCTTGCAAGCTTCTTCATCTTCTTCAAGACATTCCTTAAGCCTTGCCCTGTCAAGCTTTTGCAATACTTCTGCTTTAGAAGGCAAACTATTCATAATATTGTCAGCTCTATTAGACTGAATATCAGAAAGCCTATGAGCAATCCTCAAAGCAACTGCTCTTGGTCCGGCATCTTCAGGCGCATTCTCCTTAACTTGCTGAACAACCATTGGCTTGTTAGTAGCTCTGAATGCAAGTGCACATGCAGCCCTGATCTTTGCAGGTACAGCAGAAGGATATTCTTCTGTTAATTCCTCAAAACACTTTGCAGCTGTCTTTGCTTTAACCTTTGCTTTAATATTTGTTACTAATGGTCCGGCAACAATTGGTGCATTGTCAAGTTCAAACTCAACTTCAACATCTTCTGCATCTGTATTATCATCTTCTGCAATAGCAAATGATAAAGCACTAAGAAGAAACATCACCAGAACCAAAACACTCAAAATTTTCTTCATTTTCATAACCTCCATTACGAATATATATTGTTTGCCTGGATTTATGACATTTTTTGGGTTATAGCGGCATGCACGATCCTTAGTGCATACCCCCAATCCGATCATAACCCGACATAGTTAATTTCGTTGTACCCAGCAGTATGAATGTTTTTGTTTATAAACATACTTTCAAAAGCTTTAGAAAAAAGATAAAAAAATATTTTCAGAAAGTCTAAAACTGCAGAATTCAAAAGAATAAAACTTTATAAAGCTTTTTTAATTCCTGAAAAGCATAAATGCAAAAGGTGAAAGCAAATGGCACATATTGAATTAAGAGATGATGGCTGGTTTGAAGCAGGAAAAGACGCTAAAGTTACTCTTCCAATGATTCACATGATATACCAGTCAAAACAAACTTTAAAACAAGAATTAGAAAAAATAGGAGAACAGGAGACTATTGGAGATTTGGAAGACATTCTGCAAGAAATTCCAGAACTGTTCCAGTTCAAAGGAACACCTTACTTGATTGGAAACAAAATAGTGATTGATACACCAGGACTGCCTGGTCGGAGTTATTTAGGCGAAATAAAAGAGTAAGACAAAAGAGTAAGCTTCTTTTCCAAAAACTTTTTATACACCTGCATTTCCTTTTCTTGCATGAAAAAGGGGTTTATAGTATTTCTTGTATTTTTATTTTTATTACCTGCAGTTCTAGGTGCAACTATCCACGGTAAAGTATTTGATTACAGTTTAAGAGGTGTTGAAAATTCAGTTGTTACAATCAGCACTGTGCCTGAGCAGGTTGTGGTCAGCACTGACGGAACATATTCATTTAATGTTGCAAATGGCAATTATAAAATCAGCGCTGTGTTAAAAGATGAGAATAACAATATTGTTTTTTTTGTTAAAGACAACATCTCTATTATTGACGACGGCGATTATGTAAAAGACCTTATTCTGTTTCCTTATGAACAGCTTGATGAACTTGACTTAGAAGATGACTTTGAGCAGGACCTGAAAGAAGAAGATAGCAAAACTGATGAACAAATACCTACAGGCACAAGGATTCTTATTTCTATCGGATTAATAATTATTCTGGCAGCCATCATATGGCTTTCTGTCAAAGACAAAGTAAAAAAGAAAAAATCTAAACCTATAAATACAGACTTACCTGATGAAATAGATGACCTATCAGGATTACTGGCTTTTATCAAAAAACACAAAAGAGTTACTCAGAAAGACATCAGAAAACAATTCCCAATGTCAGAAGCAAAAATAAGCCTTATGATATCTGACCTTGAAAGCCAGGGCAAGATTAAAAAGATAAAAAAAGGCAGAGGCAATATTGTTGTTTTTATCAAGGATTAGATTTTGATTCTTCTATTTCTTTTTCATAATTATGTCTTCGCCTTCTGTAACGTATTCCTTGATAATCATCAGCTTGAATTAAACCACCACATATGTTTTTAAGGCGAACAAATGTTGGTGAATCCTTGTTGACTTTGAATTCCCTATCTCTGCATAAATATATTAAATCTTTTACTGCAAGCTCAAGCTGAGGAATTAGTGGCTTGCTTATGAACAAGGTCTGAAAATCTGCTTTGTCTTGTTCTGTTTCTATTTCATTTTCAAGCTCATCAAAATCAATTGAATTGTATTTGTCATGAATCCATTCATAAGACCCTCTAATTAATTTGAGGTATTTTTCGCTTTTTTCTTTAGGACTTTTTCCTCTTGACAAGATATCTAATAAAGCCATAATACCAGATAACTTATTACGATAATCTAAAAAATCATATTTTTTCATTAATTCAATTTTTCTTTCTAGGTCCATGGGCAAAAGAAATCATTTGCCAATTAAATACCTTCTCATTTTTAATAGTAATATTTATAAGCATTTGAGATTTTCTTTTTATATAAAAGGGTGATACTATTAAACCAGTAATTATTGCATGGGATTCACTGCAAGAAAAAGTTTACAAAGATATTGCTAGAGTAATTACTTCTAAAAAACCTGTTATTTTTGATATTATGAAATATGCGAAGAATTATGATGCCCAGGATTATTCTAATTTCAAAGAAAACTCTGCAAGAGAAGTAGCCCGGCTTGTTGGTGATGAACCATCACTGATTATTGGATTGGAACATTACAATATTACTTTCTGCTATAACCAACCTGATGTTGATCTTGTGACTTTTGATGCTCATAAAGACAGTTTTTTTCCTGAAACAAATTATCCTGAATTTACAGATGGAAGTTTTCTTAGATGGAGAAAAGGCAAAACATATATCCTGGGAGCTGGAGGGTGGACGAGTGATAAAAAGATTAAAGGATTTTCCAAAAGAAGAATTAACAAAGTTCTAAAAGAAAATTTATCAGATAAAATATTCCTAAGCCTTGAAATTGATGTATTTAATGAAAATGTAACTACTGCTCATCATTGTCCTGATGAATCTTTTTTTAGAAAGCTTGGTTTTGGCAAACGACTGGATTATGATCCAGTTTCAGACTTGTCTAAAGAGCTAATAAAAAACAGAAATCTAGCGGGCATAAATATTGCAGGCTATGACCCTTTGCTTGATAAGCCTGGTTTTAAGACTGCAGAGATGTTAAAAGATTATCTTGATTTTGTTCTTCTTTGCGAAACAGATATTGATCTTCTCCTTAATTAGGACTGTTCCGATAACTCTTAATCTTGTCTTTTAATTTCTTTATTTTATCAGGGTATCTTTTAGAATAAGCTATAAAAGGAAAAGAAACCAAAGACGCACCTGCAACATAACCCGCAGTTCTTAATGGATTCTTATTTCGCATAAGTGAATGTGTTAAAAATGTGCCTGTGGTTGTCATTGCTGTTGGAACAATTGTTCCCATTAATAAAGATAAAACAGTGTTATCATATTTTTTTGCAAAATGCTCACAAGCCTTTGTTGAAGCTCCAGCCATTAAAAAAGTATAGCCAACTTGCGTAAGCCCTGATTGAATTGCATCTGTTAAAGTATATTTCAGATTTGATATAGCTACATATGGTCCCATAACAGCAGCACCTATAAATGCCATTTTATAATTAAAATAGTCCTTGGTTGCATTATGAATTCTTTTAGCAAGTGAAGGCTTTTTTTCAGCCAGCATATTTTCAAGGTTTTCAGTTTTTTCAGCAGGATTTGGATTTATCATTTTTATTCAACTCCTAAATGAGAAGTGATTTCGCCAATTAAACATTTGGCTTTTTCGTAAGACGATCCCTTGATTCTTTCTGGAAAATCTGATTGTTTTAAAGCTTCATAAATAATTGCTTCAGCCAACTCTCTTTTATCTTTGAAGTTTCTTCTTATAATTTCTTTTGCTTCTTCTCTTCCTTGATTGAAAACATTTTTATTTTGTGGTGCTGGCAAATAATCTCTTAAAGATCCGTTATAAAGGTTTTCTGATCCTGGATTAACTTCAAAAGTATCTCCCAAATCAATATTTATAATATCTTTAAAGGGCGTAAATATCACATTCCAATTATGTCGGTCAGGGAGACCTAAGCTTGAAGCAATTTGGAATGCTTTTCCATAATTTCTTGTAGATTCATCATCCCATTCATCATAAGATATATCAGATATTCTTTTTCCAGGAATTTCTTGCGAAACAACTATTTCATTAGATATTGAAACTGCAAAATTATAATAAGGCTTAAAAAGAAGATTTGCCAATGCCATTCCACAGGCTTCAGATGCCACCCATGCCTTTTCATATACATCTTTGAAATAAAACGAATTGGTTGCATTATCGCTAAATAACACATTGGCTCTATTCACAGATCCAGGATATGAAAATGAAGTGTCCACTTCAACAAAACTAATATTTTTTTCAGAACAGCCATATAAAGCAATGCATGCTTTTGTTAATGCATCTTTGTTTTCTTCTATTTCTTTAAATGTTGGAAGTTCATGTATTCTCAAATAAGAACGTTCTATTGATTCACCATTTGGAATTATAGGCTGTGGACTTCGAATGATTTATCACCCCAATTGGTGTTATTATTCTTTTTATCATTTATAAAAGTTTCGTTTTTTTAATCACTTATAAGTAATAACAATATAAAAATACTGACCGAAAGATTTATATACTTCTTATATCTACTAGTATCCATAAAGCCATACTAGGGGTCGTATTTATGAAAGCTTGCAACGGTGTTACAGATTATTATTTAAATGAGGCAGTAGAAATTTCAAGGCTAGAACCAGTAGTTATCGAGGTGGAAGAGGCTGATGGAAGAATCTCTTCTCACCTCATTTTATTTGAACTAATCTGTAAAATAAATCTCACTGAAGAAGAAATAGTGGTAAATGGCGAAGTACAAGAAACTGTATTTCAAACCCAAAGCAGAGAATTCGAAGGATAAATTATTTGTAAATCTTGTTCTGAACAAACCTGTAAATCTCATCAACAGTTTGAACAACAGTATTATCAGAAGTATCAAGAACAAGGTCATAATGGTTATAGTTATACGCATTCTCAAGACCATACAACTTATCATAACGCTTTAAACAGCAATCTTCTCTGGCATTAATCACTCTCAAAGCTTCAGAAACATTTTTTGGTTTCTCCTCATAACTGCCTCTTTCAAAAATCCTCTTAGCCCTAACCATGCCTTTGGCTTCAAGAAAAATCTTAACACTATCTGGAAAGCAGTAAAAACCAAGCCATGCATCAATAACAAAATTATCCTCTGAATCAGCCATGTGCTTCATATAATCATCAACAAGATAATCAGAAGTAGGATCATTAATAGCCTGCTCATTAAGCTGAGCCAAAGTCAAACCCTTGCTATTGGCGAAATCCCTTCTGACATCACCAGCAGAATAAAACTTATATCCTAGTTTTTTTGCCAGAGCCCGTCCAACACTGGACTTGCCACTGCCAGCTCTCCCACTTATAGTTATAATCATTAAAAAGCAGAAAATTATATGGTTTAAATATTTTTGGGAAAAATAATGATAAATTCACAAAGTAGAAAGGTTTATATATCTTAAACCTATATTGCTTATTTCAAATATAAAGGGTGGTAATATGAGTTGGAAAAAAGAAATTCAAGATGTCTTAATTAATGAAATTAGAAAAAAAGACCCTGTCATCACTCTACATTCTTTTGCACAACTTTATCACAAAGAAATAAAACATCTATATGATGCAGGCATACTAGACGATACTTCTTTAGAAAAAGCACTTGAAGAAATAACAATTAGTGGAGCAAAACGAGCATATGAGTGGGTGGTAAAAGGCAAATTTTATGCTGACCATGTGCCTTTTGTAGAAGGTCTTGCTTATGCTTTAATGAGAGATGATGTTTTCACGCCAAAACAAAAAATAAATATGCCTCTGGACCACGGCATGACTCTTGATAAATACTGCAATACATATGGCTCAAAAGACTTTATTGCAGACATGAAAAAAGAATTTCTTAATCCCAAAAAAATAGAATTCTCATTTTCAGACAAAAGAGGAGATCCGCATCCTGCATGTGGGCCCCATAATTAAAAAGGATGTTAATAGCCTCAAAATTTGACCTAAGACCAATAATTTTAAAGAAAAAATAAAGAAAAAAAACTAATGTTTTTTTGATTTTCTTGCAGGTCTCTTATCACTCTGTTCAAGACGCTTAAGTCTCTCAGATTCAAAAGTCTGAGGATCTGCAAGCCATTCATCAATAGTATTTACAAGAATCTCTGGAGCACCCTGCCCAACCAAATAGTCAGCAAAAGTAGTGCCCAAATGGGAAAATAATAGAGAAGGATTCAGGAAGCTTAATTCTTTGCTTATGAAAGAATGAATCCCCTTCCCCGGGGCAGAGCTTTTCACTCAAGTCCTGACAAAAATGGCATAGTAGAGGCAGAAACAATATGATTTAAGGCGGTCGGAGTTAAAATATTTACTGATTAGTGGTAAAAATCGAAAGATTTTTAAACTAAACTTTATTATCAAAAAGGGTACAGGATATTCATTTTTTGAGTGGTTATTATGAAAATTATGAATAAGTCGGACGCCTTCAAGAGAAATAAAGTTGTACGTAATCAAACTCTTTTTCAATTCAAAGAAGATCATTATCCTAATGAGAACAACTGGGAAAAAATTTATGGCTTTCTTTATACAAAAGAAGAGGATTTCAAGGTATTTGAAATACCAACTGATCGCACCAGCTGTAGTGATTCTGAACAAACACAGTCAAAAAAAATTACTTTCGACAATTCTTTTGTCAAACTAACTCTCATAAAAGAAGGAATGACCTACTCCCGCGACCTAAAGGTCGGGGTATCTCATGCTAGTGCGTGATGTTCTGCTTGATTCCTAATGTAATTGTCTACTGTTGCAAACTCGTTATAACCAACCGTTACTGCACATCCTCCTGCACTCCACAAATG
>JAHJQO010000035.1 GCA_018819305.1 Nanobdellota archaeon | reverse complement strand
CGCATCACCCCTGCCCGGCAGTCTTTCCACGCTGCGTTTCAAGTCTAATGAATTTGAACCGCAAAGCAAAACAAAGCAATCCTTTAATTTGCCAGCATCGTAAAGGTGCTTTATAGCAAGCTCCCAATCTTTAACAAAAGGAATCTCATCAAGAAAGATGAATTTTTTTCCAGACTCAGATAATTCAAGAAAAACATTTATGATTTCAAGCAAATCATCTTTATTAAGGTTATCGCAGGAATAGAAAAATATGTTGCTCAGTGCTGTTTTTGCAAGCAGATATTTTATCTTCTGCTTTATCCAGCAAGTCTTACCAACCTGCCTAGACCCTCTTAATGAATAAATGCCTATGCTAAAATCATCTATTATCGTATAAATCCATCTTATAGATTGCTTGTTCAAATTTGTAAGGTGAAAATCCTTGTCTGCCCAGTTTTTATCTTCCCACCAAGGATTTGATTCCTTTAATAAAGCAAGCTCCATAATAATATCTGGGTGCTTACTTATTTATAAATCTTTCTTTTTTAGTAATAGAATAACAATAATTCCGTCTTTTTGGTTAATTCAATAACAGTAATTACGCGCGACTGAATACACGGGTTTTCAGCCCCCTAACATTTTAGGAAACTTCCCATAAAAAAAAATTTAAAAAAATTTAACTGCAGTCAACAGGACAAACTAAAGCTGATTCTCCTTTCTTATTGTCGCCGCAGCAAGCTCCTTTTGGTCCAGACCAGCAGTCAGGGTTTCACCAAATAATATAAAATACTCATTACTAATGAAAACATTTAAATATAAGTACTAATTACTAATTAGTATGATAAACAAAGAACTGCTACGGCAAATCATCATCCAACAACAAAACCAAAACAAAATAACAGAAAAAACTGTGCAAAGAGAGGTATTGAATGAGATATTGAAAAACTTCAAAGACAATAGAATACTGATACTAACAGGCTTACGAAGAAGCGGAAAATCCACTCTCCTAAACCAAATAATGGCAACAAAGAAAGACTGGTGCTATGTAAATTTTGAAGATGAAAGATTCATAGAATTCCAAGCTCAAAACTTTGAAATGTTGAATGAAGTTCTTATCGAAATATACGGAAACCCAAAAATTTATTTCTTTGATGAAATACAAAACATAGAAAAATTTGAAACATTCACCAGAAGGCTGCAGGATCAGGGCAAAAAAATAATAATAACAGGCTCAAACGCCACACTTCTAAGCAAAGAACTTGGCACAAGACTCACAGGCAGATATAAATCATTTGAAGTCTATCCTTTCTCATTCAAAGAATATCTTACTTTCAAGGAACAAATCATAAACAAAGAAAAGGTGTACTTAGCAGAAACAAAAGTACAGCTATTAAAACTATTCAAAGAATACCTCCTGAACGGAGGCATGCCCGAATACCTAAAAAATAAAGACCCTGAATATATAAAAACTGTTTACAACAACATACTATACAGGGACATAATAGCCAGATACGGCATAAGACAGCAAAGAACATTAAAAGAACTGGCTACAATCCTCGCAACCAACATCAGCCTCACAATAACCTACAATTCACTTAAAAAAGACTTAAAACTGGCCAATTCCATAACTGTAAAGGAATACCTAAGCTATCTTAGCAACACATATCTTTTCTTTGAAATGCAAAAATTCGACTACTCAATAAGAAAACAATTAAGTGCACCCAAAAAAATATACCTCATAGACTCCTCTTTCAACAAAGCACTAGGCACTAACTTCACAAATAACCAGGTAAGACTTCTTGAAAATACAATATTTCTAGAGCTAAAAAGAAAAAATAAAGAAATAAACTATTATTCCTCAAAAAAAGAATGCGATTTTGTAATAAAACAAGGCAAACAAATAAAAGAAGCCATACAAGTATGTTATGAACTCACACAAAAAAATAAGGAAAGAGAAATCCAAGGACTTATTGAAGCCATGAACGCGTTCAAGCTAAAAGAAGGCTTCATTATAACCTATGAACAGGAAGAAGAATTAAAAGAAGACGGAAAACAAATAAGAATAATTCCTGCATGGAAATGGCTGCTAAAAGAAGAATAAAAAAAATTAACTACGGTCAACTGGGCACACTAAAGCTGACTCTCCTTTTTTTGGTATCGCACTTGTTGTCGCCGCAGCAAGTCTTACCTCAGACTAAAACAAAGTTCTCAAAAACACAAGATTTAAATATTAAATGTTCAGTACATAATACAAAAATAGCGATATTTGTTCAGTGGTTATAACAAAATGGAATACAAAAAAATCATTGTGGAATGGAAGGAGTTCAAAATCCCGAAAATATTACCCAGACAGGCAGAAGTAAACCTTGCCAGCGATTTTATAATCGCAATCAGCGGTCCCAGAAGAGCAGGCAAAACTTATTTTTGCTTCCAAATAATGAATTCTCTGCTAGAAAAAGGATTACCCAAAGATAACCTTCTATACATAAATTTTGAGGACAACAAGCTTATAAACGCCCAGGCAGAAGACCTTGACAAACTACTGGAAGCATTCCTTGAACTCTTCCAGCCTGAACCCAAAAAACCACTCTACTTTTTCCTAGATGAGATTCAAACTGTGAAAGACTGGGATGCATGGGTAAGAAAAATTAATGACACCCAAAAAAACATAAAGCTTATACTAACAGGCTCAAGCTCCAAGCTCCTAAGCAGAGAACTATCCACCCGGCTCAGAGGGCGAGTGATTAACCACGAAATATACCCCTTGAGCTTTAAAGAAACCCTCTCCTGGAAAAACATAAACTACAGCTTAAAAACAATTTCCTATAGCAAAGAAAGAATAACAATAAAGAAAACATTCAGAGAATACCTAAAAAAAGGGGGATTTCCTGCCACTCTAACCCAACCAATCCCTGAAGAAAACATCCTGCAAAGCTATTACTCATCCATGCTGTTCAAAGACGTTGTAGAGAGGCATGACATAAAAGACGTGAAAAAACTTAAAACACTGGCAAGCCTGCTTTTCGAATCCACAGCATCAGAAATATCATATAATAAACTCGCCAACAAACTAAAATCCCTGGGCTTCGACATAAGCAAAAACACCATCATAGAACACATAAGCCACTTCGAAGACGCATATCTCTTCTTCCAAAACATAAAATATGAATACTCCCTTGGAAAGCAACTAGGCTCAATAAAAAAAATTTATTGCATAGACAACGGCCTGCTCAACAGCGTAAGCTTCAAATTCACTGAAAACACAGGCAGATTAATGGAAAACCTAACATTTCTGGAGCTCAAAAGAAGAAACAAGACTATTTACTATTACAGGCAAAAGCATGAATGCGACTTCTTAATACAAGAAAAAAACAAGATAACCACAGCAATCCAAGTATGCGCAGAAATAACAGACGAAAACAAAAACAGGGAAATAAAAGGATTATTAGACGCCATGAATGCATTCAAACTAAAAGAAGGCACCATCATAACCTATGAACAGGAAGAAGAAATAAAAGAAAACGGGAAAAAAATAAAGATAATCCCTGCATGGAAATGGCTGCTAAAAGAAGAATAAAAAAAAATTTAGCTGCAGTCAACAGGACAAACTAAAGCTGACTCTCCCTTCTTGGTATCACACTTGCCATCGCCGCAGCAAGCTCCTTTACTTCCAGCCCAGCAGTCAGCACTGCAAAAAGTTTAAGAACATATGCGTTTTCAATACACGCAACCAAACAATCATAAAGGGAAACATTTATAAATAGTTTCCTCTTATACAATACTATGATTGCTAAAGGAAAGTGGATTGAACTGTTAAAAGACTGGTCCGAAAAAACTCTTCCTGAAATGTTCCCAAGGGAGATAAATATAGATATGAATTCAAGCATAAAAAGAAGCATATCCATAATAGGCCCAAGAAGAGCAGGAAAAACCTATGAAATGTATTTGCTGATGGAAGAACTAGCGAAAAAAATAGGCAAAGACAAGACAGCATACATAAACTTTGAACGCGCAGACCTGGACGTGATGAATGAGAAAGACTTAATGCTAATGCTCGAAGCATATCATGAGCTCTACCCTGAAAATAAAAATAAGACAATCTGGCTTTTTCTGGATGAAATACAAAACGTCTCAAAATGGGAACGCTTTGTAAGAACATGCCTGGACGAAGGAATACACATCGTGATTTCAGGATCATCATCTAAACTCCTAAGCAAGGAAATAGCGACAAGCATGGCTGGAAGAAATATATCCTACACGCTTCTGCCATTCTCATTCAAAGAATACCTTACTACAAAAGGATTCAAAACAGAAAAACACTACTCATCATCAGAAAAAGCAAAAATATCAAACTTACTAAATAAATATCTGATTGCAGGAGGATACCCTGAAGCAATATTATACCCTGAAATGCGTGAAAAAATCCTAAAAGACATATTTGAGACAGCAATACTCAAAGACGTAATTGAACGCAACAAGATAAGAAACATCACAGCTATAAAAATATTAATAAAAGCTCTGCTGACTGCAAAAGAATTTTCAGCCAATAAATTTTACAACCAGCTCAAATCCCAAGGAATAAAAATAAGCAAGACCTCAATATACTCTTATCTTAATTACTTTGAAGATGCATTCTTCATATTTCAATTAAGAAAATTCAGCCTCTCATATAAGAAATCCGAACAGTCAATACCAAAAATATACTTTGTGGACAACGGGCTTCTATCCATACATGGCATAGATGACAAAGGCCGGCTACTGGAAAACCTTGTATTCATAGAACTTCTAAGAAAAGAAAAAGAAATATCATATTACAAAAGCATTACAAAAGAAGAAGTTGATTTTGTGATAAGAAAAGGGAAAAAAGTAGAGCAGTTAATACAAGCATGCTACGATACCAGCAAACAAGACACATTCGAAAGAGAAGTAAAAGCACTCATAAAAGCCAGCAACGAATTCAACTGCAAAAACCTGCTAATAATAACAAAAGACGAAGAAAAAGAACAAATAATAAAAGGAAAAAAAATAAAGATAATCCCATTATGGAAATGGCTGCTCAACTAACAATCAACAGGGCAGGTCTTCCACCAACTTATTTAATTGATTCTATTAATTCTAGAAGGAAACTGCTGTTTTCTTTCAGGAATGCTTCAAATCCCTTATCTAATGGTTTTAGAAGAATTTTTTCTTCTTCTCCAAGAACGAATTTATCGAATCTGAAATCATTAATATTCTGGACATATTTATCATATCTCATCATGAACTTAATTTTTCCAATAATCTGCTCTTTAAGTGCGGCTGGCTTAATTTTTTGTTTTGTTGTTATAATATACACATCAATGAAGTCTCTGGCTTTAAAACCTCTTCTTGTAAGGATGGCTCTTACTTTTTCTGCCAGAATTTCTTTAATATCATAACATTTTATCTTAGGAAGTTCAAGTAAGTATGCATATTCTGGGAATAGGAATTTAAATTCTTTAATGTTAATGTTCTGGACTATTGATTTAGCTTTCAATATTTTAAATGGATAATAAATTTTTTCAAAAAAGTTTATTTGTATCTTAATGAATTGCAGGGTTTTAATTGCTTCAGATTCATACCACATCTTAATAGTCAGGAATTTATTGCTTCCGCCAAACTCAATATACTTTCTGTCATTTTTATTGGATTTAAAATCCATATTTAGATTTTTGGCAATATCGTTGATAATTCTTAGTATTGAGTTGGTTTTTTGCGAAATAATTTTTCTGATTTCTTTCTGGCTTTTTTTCTCAAATTCTTTCTGATTAATCCATGTGAAATCCAAGTCTTCTGAAAACCGATAGTAACCAAGGTAGCATTTAATAATGCAGGTGCCTCCTTTGAAGACAAGATTTTCCTGTAAATACTTATTATTTGAGATTGCAATTAATAATTTATGCAGGTGCAAATCTTTTTCCAGAAGAAGTTTGTTGCTAACACCTACATCTGAGGCCAATTGATCGATTATTTTATTCAAAATAATTCCCTCACAAAGTTTTTAACAGCAGAGTTGTATTCTTTTGCGTATTTAAACAGCTTCTCCTTTGAACAATATCTAATCATGCCTGCAATCTTATTTTTTATTTCTTTATCACTCAGACCGTCGTATCTGGCCAAGTATATTGTATCCAGAAGGGTTTTTTCGTTGTCAGATATTCTCATTTTGTTATGATTTTTAATTCCAAAACTAAAAAGATTCTCTTTTAACTTGATGAAACGTACTTTATGACCTAGAATAGCAATGGGTTCAGCTCTGAATATCTTATCATTGATAACGTATTCAATAGCATAGTATTCATGGGTTAAGTTGTTAAATTTATTTGCTGTTTCCAGCCCAAAATACCAGTTGGTTATATTTTTCATTCTCAAACTTTCTGTGATGGCTTCCAAATGGTTGATGTTAATCTTATTAAACTTTCTTTCCTCCATACTGAGTTTGTAGAAGGTGCCTTTAAGTATTCTTACAAGATACTTTCTGGATGTAAGATATTTTATAGCTACATTGTAATCTAAGTTTATTGCCTTGCAGTATTCTTTTATTAGTTTACTATCTAAGAATTTGGAGTCATCAAGGTACAATTTTTTTATTAACAACCTTAATTTCATTTTATATCACTATGATACCATAATTAGGATGTAGTGATATAAAAATGTTTTGGTTTTTATAAAAAAAACTACAGTCAACAGGGCAAATTCTCATTTCTTATTGCCAGAATAAGACTGCACAAACAAATTATTACACATCAGAGTACTTTCTCCAATATCATAAGAAAAGCAGAAATAGGATATGTTCTTTTATCAAATGTTCGCTTGGTTATAAGATAAGCCTCTTTGAAATCACTCAAACCCCTGTAATCAGATGACTTTATCTCATTCCTGTATTTCACTTCAAAAGCTTTGCTATCATAAACAAAATCAACTTCTTTTGTCTTGGCTTTATTTGTCCAATAATAAATCACATCGCTGTAATTAAACACATTAGACTTAGTCCTCTTAGTGAGAATGCGTATCATATGATTCAAAAGCACCCCTTCACTTATCTTATCAGTATTCTGCTCAAGATAAGTATTGTATTTGCGAAAGTTGTCCTCTATACTGTTCACCCATTTGTATGCGCAGCTGATAATAAATGGGTCTGAAAAATATATCTTTTTTGATTTGGGATAATCAGGTATTTTCTTGTTAAAATCCATCTTAAACAGGATGTTCAGCACAAACATCTCTTCGAGTGCTTCTGCATATTTAGCAATCGTATTATGAGTGTCAACTTCTGTTCCTGACATCAGGGACGACCATGAAACT
>JAHJQO010000034.1 GCA_018819305.1 Nanobdellota archaeon | reverse complement strand
AGTTTCATGGTCGTCCCTGATGTCAGGAACAGAAGTTGACACTCATAATACGATTGCTAAATATGCAGAAGCACTCGAAGAGATGTTTGTGCTGAACATCCTGTTTAAGATGGATTTTAACAAGAAAATACCTGATTATCCTAAATCAAAAAAGATATATTTTTCAGACCCATTTATTATCAGTTGTGCATATAAGTGGGTGAACAGTATAGAGGACAACTTTCGCAAATACAATACTTATCTTGAGCAGAATACTGATAAGATAAGCGAAGGAGTGTTCCTGAACCACATGATACGCATCCTCACCCGCAGGAATAAGTCTAATGTGTTTAATTACAGCGATGTGATTTATTATTGGACAAATAAAGCCAAGACAAAAGAAGTTGATTTTGTGTATGATGGCAAAGCCTTTGAAGTGAAATACAGGAACGAGATAAAGTCATCTGATTACAGGGGCTTGAGTGATTTCAAAGAGGCTTATCTTATAACCAAGCGAACATTTGATAAAAGAACATATCCTATTCCGGTCTTTCTTATGCTTCTGCAGGAAGTGCTATGATATTCAAGACTTTATTCTCAAATTCTTACGCTGATTGCTGCGGCGACAATAAATGCGACACTAAGAAAGGAGAATCAGCTTTAGTTTGTCCTATTGATTGCAGTTAAAATTTTTTTTTTTATTCTTTCAGAAGCCATTTCCATAATGGGATGTATCTGATTTTGTTTTTCATGCCAAACCATTCTGTTTGCTCTTCTGCTTCATGGTCTTCGGTTATTATGGTTAATTTTTTGCATTTTAGGTCTTGCGAGGCGTGAATTAATGCTCTTATTTCTCTTTCTTTGGTTTTTATATTTTTAACATCAAAGCAGGTTTGTATTAGTTCTGTGATTTTTGTGTTTTTTTGCACTACGAAATCTACTTCGTAATTCTGGATGTTTTTGTAGTAGTGAAGTTTAAGCTGGCCTTCGAGCTCTTTTTTCTTTAGGTGTATGGCTACAATGTTTTCATATAGTTTTCCAAAATCAGGCGTGAATTTTATTGACTTGGCGTTGATAAAACCTGTGTCTATAAAGTATATTTTCTTGTTTGATTTTATTTGTTCCCTGGCTTTGTATGAGAATGCGTTTAGCTCAAATAAGAGAAATGCTTCTTCCAGGTACTTTATGTATTTTTGTATTGTATGCACGCTTTTTATTGTTGTTAGTTCAGTAAGTTTTTTGTATGAGATTGGATTGCCGGTATTGGATAGCAGGAAGGTTGATAATTCTTCGATGGCTTTGTATGAGCGTATGTTGTGCCTTTTTACTATGTCTTTGAATAATACTGCTTCGTATAGTGTTTTTAGGTATTCTCTGTTGTTGATGTCTTTTGTTAGTGGCTCGGGAAAGCCGCCTGTGTTAAGGTATCTGACTAGCTTTTGTTTAATTTCAGATGTGGTGAGCTCTGTGCCAAAAAATGACAAATATTCTTTAAATGATAAGGGAAATATTATTGTGCTTAGGTGTCTGCCTGTAAGATGAGTTGATAGTTCCTGGCTTAAGAGGTTTGAATTGCTTCCTGTGATTATTAGGTTATAGTTTTGCCTTTGAAGTCTGTTAACAAATAACTCCCATTTCGGCAGGTTTTGTATTTCATCCAGAAATATGGTTTTTGGTTTTTTGTATATCTCATTCATAGCTGCAATTAACTCATCATAATTTTTTAGTTCTATTAGTGTTTCGTCATCAAAGTTGGCATATCCGAAGTTATCTGTTTCTTTTAGTTCGTGCATTATAAAGAAGCTTTTCCCTGCTCTTCTGGGTCCGATTACTACTTTGATTATGTTTTTGTTAAGCTCTGTGATCTTGGAGTTTCTTTCAATATATTTTTTGTTGTGATACTCTTTTAGTTCTCTTTTTTGCATTAGTAAAATGTCTTTTATCATTTGCATTTTATATATCGTAATGCACAAAACTTTATAAATCTTTGCATTTTAAATACTTGATTAATAATGTATCTGTATGTTTAGAAGGAATGCTTATAAACCTTACGCGCACATGTCCAGTGGAGAACAAAAATTTTACGAAAAAAACAAATTTTTGACTCGCATAACAAAAAAGTTATGCGATTACGAAAGAATTACGAAAAAGTCTAGTGCTATTTTCACCTGTTATACGCCCTCTTGACTGCAGTTAAATTTTTTTTTAATTAATTTTTTTTATGATTTGTTCTTTTTTTAGCTTTAACTCTCTTGGTGTAATTCCCAGAACATTATAATCCTTAAATCCGCTCAGCAGTTTTTTCAGGTCTTTCTTATATAGTCCTAAGTTGTATTTTTCCAGAATCTGATTGTATTTATTTAAATCTATTTCTGTAAAAAATATTATTGAGATTATGTCTATCTTGTCTTTTTCTCCTTTCACAGAGTATTCCCTGTCTTTATATGCTCCTTGTTTAAGTATGAGCAATGCTTCGGGGCAGATAACATTGTATCCTTGTATTTTTATAGCATAATTTTTTATGTCCTGTACGGGCAGGGTTAGTTCAGAATAATATTCAACATAGATATCAATATCGATTTCTTCTATTTTTATCTCGTATTTTTTTAGCCTGTCATTTTTTATCAGGTTTTCTTTTTTTAGTTTTTCCAGTTGTTTTATATCAATCACTATGTCTATGTCTTTTGATTTCTGCTGCTTTGCTAAAAGGTATGCTGCCCATCCACCTATAAGTATGAATTCATACTTGTTTTTTATCTCCTGCAAAAGTTTCCAGCTTTTCTCTGTGAGCAGTGAGTTCCAGTATTCTTTTTTGTTCATTTATCTTTCACCTATCTTTTCTTCGAGTGCTTTTAAGAAGTCTGATGCATACCATTGCCTTAGGTTCCATAAATCCACAAATATCTGGGCTGTTGTTCCTGTGTATTGATTCATACTCTCTTGTTTTTTCAGGATGAATAGGTTTGGATTTTTATTGTTTTCTGGGAATCTTTTTTTTATTTCTTTTAGTTCTTCTTCATTTGCATAAGCATATACTTCTGAGTAGTCTGCGGGCACGTCTTTGAATTTGAATTTGTATGCGGTGTAAGCTGCATATTCAATATTTGGCAGGTTTTTCTCTATTTCCCTTACAGCCAGTTCTGCTCTTGTTTTGTAGATTATGTCTTTCTCTATGTTTCTTATTGATGCCCAGAGGTATAGTATTTTTTTTATGTCTATTACTTTGAAGTTCATTTTCTCTATTTTTACTGCATTCATTCTTTCTAGTTTTTTAACTGCAAGGTTTATCGTGCTCAGTGAGAAGCCTAGTTTTTTTGAGAGTTCTGACTGCTTTAGCACATGATTATTTTTTTCTATTGCTTGATATAGTATTTCTCTGAATACTTCTTCTATTTTTTTCATCTTTCGATTATAGAATTACTTTATTTATAAAGCTTTCGATTTCTATCGAAAGCCATTTAAATTAGGTGTTTGTGTCCTGTTGATTTGTCTTTTGGTATTCCTAAGAATTCTTTTGTTTTTTGATTTAGGGATATTTCCATGTCTTTTTGTGCGAGTATGAATTCGTCTTCTGCTCTTTGAAGGTATATCTTAATTAATGAATCCATTTTCAATTGCCTCTTTTAAAAGTTCAAAGTATCTTGTTGCATTCCTGTATATTAGTTTGTTTTTGAATATTTCTTTCCCATAGTTCTCTTTTTTTTCCAGAAGCATATTCTTATAATCTTTGTGGCTTATCACTATAGGGTGCACTGGTGTGGTGAATAATACTGTTAGAGTTTCAATTAGTTTTTGTTTTTTGAAAACATTGTTTTTTGTTATTATCACTAAGTCTATGTCTGATTGCTTGTTTTTTGTTCCTTTTGCATAGCTTCCGGTTACCAAGATGATATCCTCCAGAAATTCTGGGAATTCCAGGATTTCTCTGATGTTTGGTGTTTTTTTTGAAAGAGCTTCTTTTTCTTCCAGGTATGCAAGCGTTGATATTGTTTCCGGGGAGAACTTTACTTCACATATGTGTGAGTGGCCTGCTTTGGTTATTCTGATCATGTTTTTTTCCTGCAGTTCTTTTATTGCTTCGTAGATTCGTTGATATGATTTCTTTTTGAGTTTGTGCATCATTCCTCTCATAGTCACTTTTAAGAACAGGTTCTTCCTGAATAAATTTAGTATTTCTGTTTGATTTTTTGACATCATTTTAATTATCTCTTTTATGGGATAATATTATCTCATTTATATATTTTTTGCTTTTTCTCATCTTTTGAAGACATTTTCAACTGTCTGATTTTATCGGACAACCCAAAAGAATAAGAATTTATAAACCTTACGCGCACATATGTCCAGTGGAGAACAAAAATTTTACGAAAAAAACAAATTTTTGACTCGCATAACAAAAAAGTTATGCGATCACGAAAGAATTACGAAAAAGTTTAGTGCTATTTATCTTATAAATCCATTTCAGAACTGTGAATCAATAAGGTCTTTTTGCTGCTTTGACCATTCCTTGTCTGTTTTTTTCTTTACCCATTCAGAATATTTATCAATAAATTCAAGTCTTTCCTTGAAATTTTCTTTTTTTAGTCTTTTCAATTCTTTTAAGTCGATTTCTGGAGTTTTCATCTTAAGTGTTTATTAAATAACTGTTCTATTTTAAGTTTTCGGTTGAATTCATGTAGTAAACTCATATCTAGTTTGTTTTTGAATATGGAGTAAAGATACTTGGCATCTTCTATGTCTTTTTCAGAACCTAGGAAAAGTTTAAAAGGAATTTGAAGTTCTATTGGTGAGATGAAGAATTGGTTATTATTCATAATGACTTTTTTTCTTTCATTAAGAGTCCAGGTATCCAGGTCTGTTTTTGGAAATTTGATTTCCATGTTTGGTATAAATTGTTCTTTATAACAGAATCTTATGGCATGCTTTGTTGTTAGATAAGACTCATAAGCCTCTTTAACATTTGTTGTGTTGATGCATTCGAATTTCTGATATAGCAAGTTCCATAATTCATTAAACTTTTTGAAATTCACATCTTCTAAAATGATATCAATGTCTTCTGAAGCACGACTTCTGCCGAAAAGTATGGAGACATATCCTGAGATAATTACATATTTTATATCCAGCTGATTTAGTATTTTGGTGAAGTCTAAGGCTAGTTTGTCAAGTTCATTCAGCACCTTATTGATTTTTATTGTTGTCTTATCAATAAATTCCATTATCACTCACCACATTTAAAATAGAAAGTCATGTTTGCTTATAAACCTTACGCGCACTTATCCAGTCAAGAACAAAAATTTTACGAAAAAAACAAATTTTTGACTCGCATAACAAAAAAGTTATGCGATCACGAAAGAATTACGAAGCTGTCCTGTGCAGAATTATTTTAATCTCTTTCTTTTAACCTTTTCAGGTTCAGACAGATAATTTTCATCAGAAACAATTGGTTTTCCTATTTCTTTTTCAGCATCTTTTCTTGCATTGCCAGCAACCTTTCCTCCTTTTTTTGCTGAGTCTTCGCACTGCTTGAATCCCTGAGAGTCTTTTGTCTTTGTTATTTCACTGGTAACTTTTTCACCAAGCATTGTGAAGATTAATTCTAAATCATTCATGTGGTCTCTGAGATTCTGTTTTTTTAAGTTCTTGAACTCCTTGTATTCCTCAACAGTTTTATTAAAGGTGGCTTTGCTGATTTCATTTGTTAAGATAGCGAACTCAACATTCTCATCAACTTTTCTATTTCTCCACTCATCTGTAAGTTCCTGCCTTACAGCAATTCCTCTTACACGCTTCTCAATCCATTCATCAGAATACCCTTTAGCTCTGTAGAGTTCTTTCATACGTTTCTGTGCAAGTTCAGGGTCTTGTATTTCCTGCACTCGTTCATAACCAACTTTTGCAAGCCATAATTTGAAAGGTTCTGCTTTTTTCGAAGGAATTGACTGGATGATTCGGAAAATTGATTTTGTATCAGCACAATCAGTAAGGTATTTTTTGCCATCTGAAGACATTAACTTCAGTTGTCGACAAAATGTCGATAACTCCACTCCACTCGATTCAATCTCTCTTTTCTTTAATCTATACCAGTAATCTTTTGCATCAACACTATCTGTTAAAGCTGCAATCACATCAACAACAGAGAAAAACCATTGCTTATCATGCCAAATTCTTCTAATTTGTTTGCCTTCAAAAACAACCAATGCCTTGTCAGAATCATTGCTCACCATGGTAAGATAGAAAGCTGTGATTGCTTATAAACCTTACGCACATATGTCCAGTCAAGAACAAAAATTTTACGAAAAAAACAAATTTTTGACTCGCATAACAAAAAAGTTATGCGATCACGAAAGAATTACGAGTTTGTCCTGTGCAAATTACTGCTGATGTTCTTGATGATGTGTTTCGTGTTGAGCGTGATGATGTTCGTGCTTTTTTTTCTCAAATGTTTTTTTTATTTTTTCTTTAAATTCATTCCAGTTCAGAACAAAACTGATTATTGCCAGCACTGCAAAGATTTTGAATACATTGAATTGTATTTTTGACCAGTCTCTTTTTATTAGGCCTAAAAAAGTTTGATAAGCCAGACCTGTGACTGGCGGAAAACCAAGCATTATGAACAAGGTCAGAACAACTGTTGCAATAAAAGCAAGTATTGTTAAGAAGTATATGATTAATTTTATTTTTTCTTTTACCATTCACCCACCTTTCCTTATTATAAGTTTTGTTTCTTTATAAATTTTTTTAGTAGTGGTTGATGTAGTAGGGATTTTACCCTTTAAATGCAAAAAACGTATTTAAAGGGCAACTATTGTCCACAAAAAAGTGAGATTTATCAAAATGTGGACAATAAATATTAGATTCTGGAAAGAAACTGCCTTATAAAGTAAGTTTGTGCTGGTTTATTACTCAAAATAGAAAACTTTATAAATCATAGTTACTTAATAGGTAACTATGTTTGAAGAGATACCGTCGTATGGATTGAGAGCCTATGCCTTATTTTTTTCAAAGTATGGCTCAAGAGAAGAATTCAAGCAGTCTGAATTAGACTGGATTGTAGGCCAAAGCATGAAAAAAAAGATATTTTCTTTGTTGTTAAGAAGCGGTTGGATAAAAAAACAGTCCAGGAATGGATATAAATGTGTGGATCCTGAGAAAGTTATTAAGGGATTGTTGGATTTCAAGGTTTATGACATAATCAAAACTTCAGATAAAAAATATGCGTTTACTGGCTTGTCTGCTATTGAAATCTGGTCAGACTACTCATATGTGCAGAGGGGTATTGCAAAATCTCCTTTTTTCATTAAAGTTTTTAAAAAAGACATGGGTTATTGGAAAGCATTTTTTAACAAGCATAATATTCCAAACTATATTGATTCAGGCTCAACAATTGGAGAGTACATTATTTTGATACCTGTTAGCAGATTGGAATGTGTTGAGAAGGATGGTTTATTCGTTGAGAAATTAAAAACAACAATGCAATTGGCAAAATCAAACGACATTTATTTATATGCCTACAATTACATGAGGGATAAGCATGGATTAGCTGAAGACCTATCCAAAAAGATTTAAGCAACTCTTCTAATTTGTCCCTGTGAGGCTTGCCTTAAAGAACGATTGATTGATTTAACAACAGAATTATCTAAACTTGATAGTGTTTCAACTATCTTTTGGTCTTTTTTTAATTCATTATATTCCCTTTCTGAAATACAAACTTCTTTTACCATACTGTAGGGTGGGGTTATGGATTCATATAAATTTTTCGTTTTCAAATTATCAAAAAGAAAGTTCTTTCCAGACAGTTTAAAGATGGATTGCAGGGAGTGTTCGGGATTGTTGATGACAAGATGTTTGATAAGCATAAAAATGCTATTTTTGGACTGGAATAAATATTTGTTCTTGAAATCTGGTAAGGGTGTTATCTCCCGTTGCTCAAGTGTGTCTGTGTATGTTACGTTTGGGTGTAACATCACGAATCGCTGTTAAATACTTACGATAGTGACGAAGAATAGTCTGCAAGACGGTTTTTGGCGAAGCAAAAAAATTCCGAAGAGTAAATGTGGAGTCCGTCTATCGAGCGAACAAAGTGAGCAATAAAGACACAGAATAAAGGGGTAATTTGTTTTTAATCAAACCGAAGGTCATTATATTTCTTAAGATGTTTTTTACTGTATTTATAAATTACATCGTGGTGTTCATAATCCACAAAATAAACTGTACCATCATCTCCAAAAAATAATATTACATAAGAATTATTGACATGCACTCTTTTGTATTTTTTTAAATCTTTAGAGAGATTTTTATAATGATCTAAATCTTCGCTTTTTAAAATTTCATCTCTTTTGTTGAGAATATTTTGCAATTCTTTTCCTTTGATTTTTTTGAGTTGTTTTTTAAAGAGATTACTATATTTTCTTTCTTTCACTTTAATTTTGCTCTTTTTTCAAGTTCCTTTTCAAATTCTTTGGTTTCCTTGCTAGATAAAAAAGTAGTTGCTTCTCTACTGTTTAGTTTTTCTAAATACTCAGTTCTAATTTCAGCTTTATCATAGACTTTTTCTCTGGCAGCTTCACGAAAGAATTCCTGAACACTTAAAAAACCATTAATTTTAGCATATTCTCTTGCTTGTTCAAAAAAATCTTCAGTTATTCTCAAATTGATTTGTGTTGTCATGATATCATAAAATACCTAATAATATTTAAAACTATCGGTTTTACAATAAGAAATTGCCCCTTTACCCTTTTAGAACTCCAAATTTATTGAATTTAACACTGATTAAATGTGAATGTTACGTTTCAACGTAGCGCTTTGTTTAATTTATTATTATAATAATCGTAAACTTTATATATTAATTACTTACATATTATGTTTCTATGGCTATTAATATAGTTTTTTCGCTATTTGGGGTTACTTACATATTATGTAAATACTTACATATTATGTATACTACTTACATAGTGAGTATGGGTTATCTTTGGGAAAGGGTTGATTAATGAAGAACAGTAATGTCAGAAATGTAAAAAGTAAAGTAATACTTTTGATAATTGTGTTAATATTAATTCTAATATTAATAGAAAACCTTGCATTTACACAAGCAGAATCTCAGCAACTGCTTTTGCTTTCTGTAGAAAAGCCATATTATGAAGTAGGAGAAAAAGTAACCCTGATAATAACAGCAGACCCTTTGAGTGATTATGAGTTAAACATAAATTCTGAAAGCAGGAATTATAAATTCAGCGGAGAGCTTAGCAGCAGCATTGATTTTGTTCCTAATGAACAAGGAATGCATACAGCAGAGTTAAGTGAGAAGAAAACCCAAAGCCTTGCAGATTCTCTTGAATTTTTTGTAGGTGCACCACAGGAAACACCAGAAACAACTCCATCAGAAACACCAAGCACAGGTTTGATTTCAACAGATAAAAAAAATTACAGTGTAGGTGAAAGTGTGCAAGTACAAGTTTCTGTTTCTGACACAAAAGCCTACAAGTTTTATTATGAATATCAGGGAATGGAACAAAGATACATGGGAGACTACTCAAGCTTTAGTTTTATTCCAGTAGGAATAGGAACTCATTATCTGGTTTTAAAAGGCAAGTCAAACAATGAAATAGAAAGATACAGCTTTGAGATTGTTGCAGCAGAAGAACAAGCGCAGCAGCCAATAATATTTCCTGAGGAGCCTGTGCCAGAGCAGCCATTGTCAGAAATACCATCGCCCCCATCGCCTCCTGGCAAGAAAGGATCGGAAAATTATTTTGCGCAAGAAGAAAATCCTGAGTTCGAATTCGCCTTTGGCAATAAAGAAAAGCTCAAGTCATTAAAAAAGACAGAAACAAAAGGATTGTTAAAATCACAGGATTCTGAGCTTAGAATTTCATTGCTGGATTCAGAAGGTCAGGACACAAACATAACAGTTGATGTTGAGCAATCAGCTGACGAAACAATAATTGCAAAACCAATTTCCCCTGAAGATTTCACCCCTGACGATTATATCCTTAGAGCAGAATTCATTGCAGATGGAAACATCAACCTTGAGGATAAAGTGTTCAGGTGGGGGTTGACTGATGATGCTGCAAACAACAAAAGAGGAGTTGACTGGGAGGAGGCTTGCGATGAGGTAAACTGCCAGGCAAGCCACTTTATCGGAAGAAGATATTATCAGAAAGGAAAATACTGGCATGACATAAACACTTCATTCCAGCAAACAACTGGAGATTATGACTGGAAGGCAGATAAGAACAGCTTCAGGGTTTATGTAAAAGACAACGCGATAAGGCTTGCAGGTGAGGAGAACTCAGAGGTGCAGTTCCAGGTTTCAGCTGAAACGCCTCCAACAATCAATAATAACGTGATAACATATGACTTATCAAAAACACTTATCCAGAACGATGAGGCTTACTCGCTAAACGCCACGATGAGCCTGACATTATTATCTGACAGGATGGAAAAGCTCATAGTGCTGAATGATTTTAACTGGCCTTCTGATTTTGAATACAATGAAACATTAAGCCAAGAATTAGCTAATGGCAAATTCATAATCGGTGAGTTGAGCATATGGGATTCTAACGGAAGTGTTTATCCAACAAGCTGGATACATGAAGGCGACACAATAAAGCTTTCAATTAACAAGAGCTGGCTTGACAATGCTGTTTATCCAATCTTTATTGACCCGACTGTTTACTACAATTTCAGTGACTTGTCAAAAGTAACTGCTTATGGTGACAGTAATGATGCAGGTACTGTATCAACAGCAGATGGAGCAGGAGACTTTGCTAGTATGCCACCGACATTTGCACAACTATCTGCAAGAGCACAAAGATATGATTTTACTAGCGGAGGATACACAGCATTAGCAGCTAGTGATGATAGCCGAGCCAACCTCACAAGCCCAGGAGCCAATAACGAACCATATGGCGAATTTAACTTCTCCATAGATCAAGAAGACACCAGCCTAATCAACTGGGTATACGTAACAATGGAACAAAATGAGGTAGGAACAACTGATTCTGATTGTTATTTTCTAATAGCCAACTTTACCAGCAGCGCTTTTGTTGCATTTGGAGCTGTAATGAGTGGAACAACAGATGTGACAAGAACAGCTAACTACACAGGCACCAATATTGACCAAGTTGTTAATCCTTCAGGCATTGTAAGCTTAATGAGCACAGTTACATCAGACGCCAGTGAAGGATGCGCAGTAGACTTTGTAAGTGTCACAGTAAGCTACAATGTCAGTCTGCCAACATTTTCCAACAACGCCACCAATGATTCATCAATTTATCCGCGCGATAGCGTCGAGCATACCATAACCATAGCCGCAACCAATGAAAATGTGTCAGGATACATCTTCAGCTGGAATGCCAGCGGAGGTAGTTGTGGTACTTGGGTTAATAGCAGCTACACGAGCACAACAGGAAGAAGTGTGGATGCTTCTAATGTCAGTGTTATTCCATCTGCTTGCGAGGGCAAGACAATTGGCTGGAAGTTCTACGCTAATACAAGCGCAGGTTGGAACTGGTCAGACACTTACTCATACACAGTGTTGAATGCTCCGCCGATTGTTAACCTGGCAAATGCAACACCACAATTTGTGATGAACGGGACAGCAGTCAATATTTCTGCCAATGTAACCAAAGGAGGCAGCTTAAACGTAGATAAAGTAATTGCCAGGATTTATTATCCAAACGGGACAAGCGCTGTCAATTACACTATGACCAACACTTCTGGAAGCATCTACTGGAATGCTTCATACACTGTTGACTTTGGAATCCCTGGACTTTACAATGTAACAATTTTTGCCAATGACACATCAGGCGGAAGCACAACTGCACTGACAAACTTCACACCAATCCTCAACCTTAGCAAAACAACAGACATAGATATTGATGGAGACCTGTCTGAGTGGGGAACTGCAAGCGTCCCAGTTATTACTGATGCTTTTGGTGACGCTGGTGGCGGGGGCGTAACGATTATCGATAATGAATTGCTTATTGATAATTTGAATAATGATCCTGGCAACATGACTATTTTTGCTTTTAATGTTTCTGGTACTGGGCAGTATGAATCTGTGTGGTCTATTGATAGCACTAATATCGTAGATAGTACGAATTCAATATATGGTGGCGGAAGAATTGGTGATCTTAATAATGATTCGATTAATGATTTTGCAATAACAAGGTATAATGATGCAGCCGCATACACGCTTGAGGTATGGACGTATAATACTTCTAATAAAGAATGGTATCTTTTATGGAATACTACTGCTACGGGTTCATTTCGTATGGGTGATATTGATGATTTTGATAATGATAGCATAAATGAATTAATGGTTTTAAATACAGGTACTGATGTTCTTGAGATATGGGGTAATGATACTGTTAATGCTACGAGTTTTAGTTTGCAAGGCTCTGTACCAGTTACTACAGGTACACAGTGGATGAAGTCTGGAGGTGATCTTAACAATAATACAATTCCAGAAATTCTGTCTCAACCCGGAGCGGCACAACCCCTCCAGATCTTTGAATGGAATGGTAGTGACTATGAGTTTCAACAGAATGTGACGCAAGCAGCCAGTATGTTTGTTGACGATATTGATTGTGGTGGTGATTTAAATGGAGACGGAGCAACAGATTGTGTTTTTTGTGGTAACAGTGAGAAGAGTCATGTACTCATTTATAATTTTACTTCATTAAAGTATGTGGTGGCTTATAACACTTCTGTGACTCCTTCTGCTTCTAGTTATACGCAATCTTGTTTTATAGCTGATTTCAACGGAGATGGCCAGAACGACTGGGTTGATGCTAGCAAAGATGTGAGAGTTTTTTCATATAACAAATCTTCAGGACAATATTATAGTGTGTGGAATGTTACTCGTTCCCCTGCTGAATTAGCTGCTATTGGAGCCGGTTATGGAGGAGACTCTGATAATGATGGGATTGATGAAATATGGGTCGCGGGGGGGCCAACTGGACTTCATGTTTTTCTTTATGAAAATGACACAATTAATGCTACAACTTTTTATAATTCTTTTAATTTTACAAACTTATTTGCAGATGATATCAACGTTATAGTAGGAGACTTTGACAGTGACGGAAGCACTGGCGGCGGTGGTGGCGGTGATAACTTTGACATCATCAATTATTCTTTAGCCAACAACAACACTTACTTGTTCGCAAGGATTGCTGTTAATGGAAGTGTTGATTATAGTGATGGGACCAAGTTTTATGCTATATACATCAGCACTGATAGTAGCACTGGAAACCGAACTTCTCTTGCAGGAGCAACTCTTCCTTTCAAATATGATTACAGATTGCAGGTTAATGGAAGCAGTTATTGTGGAATTTGGAATTCAACAAACCAATACGTTGCTGCTTGTACTTCTAATAACAACACAAACACCTTGGAGTTAAGAGCAACTCTCAGCACTATCAACATGACAAATGAAACAATTGTCAACATCACTTTTGAGACAGGAACAGCAGGAACAGTTTACGATGTTGCACCTGATTATAATAGTTTCATAACTTACGGTTCTGCTGGTGGTGGAGAGCCAGGAGGCAATAATCCTCCTACTCTTGATGCTTATGATACTAATCCTGACACTGCTTACACAACAACTGATTTATTATTCAACATCACTTGTTCTGATGTTGATGGTGCAGATACAATAACTGGCTATGTAGAAATATTCAATGGAACAAAAAGTTTCAAGAATGCCAGCTCAGTTGTCACGAGCGGAACAGAAGCAACTCTTTGGACTGTTGGCAGTGGCAACACTTCCAAGGATGATAATTGGAATGCTACTTATTGGTGTGGAGATGCAACAGTCAACACCTCAAAATCTTATGACAATGTTACTATATTAAACACTGTTCCTACTAATCCTTCCAGCTTAAACATTAATAATGTTAATGTTAGTGATACTTTGACTGGTGATTGTGGTGGTGGTAGTGATGCTGATAATGATGCTATTACTTATCATTATTATTTTTATAATGTTAATGACACTGTTGAGCGTCAGAATTGGGGTAGTGATATTGATTATGTTATTGCACTGGGCGATGCTCATGACCAGATTAATGTTACTT
>JAHJQO010000033.1 GCA_018819305.1 Nanobdellota archaeon | reverse complement strand
ATGCTGGAAAATAACAAGAGCAAACACAACAAACTCCAAATACTACAAAACAGTTGACGAATTACAAGACTCTTTAGAGAATTTCTGGAATAAACATTTTTTTAAGCTAAATTTTATTAATTACTTATGTCGCTGACTAATATTCATTTATAATAATCACTTTTGAGAATTATATTATTTAAATCTTTCCACCATTATATAATGAAAACGTAAATTTATATAATCGCGATTATATGATATAGATTTATGCAGCCAATAGTATCTCTCAGGAATATTACCAAGAAGTTTGGCAAGAGAGCTGTAATTAATGATATTTCTTTTGATATCTATGAAAGAGAAATTTTTGGCATTATGGGAGAGAGTGGTTCTGGAAAAACAACTCTTCTCAGAACTCTCATTGGTTTTTACAGAGCTGATGGCGGGCATATTTATTCTTATGGTCAAGACCTTACTAAATATCCTGAGATTGTAAAGAAGAAATTTGGTTTTGCTTCGCAGGACAACTGTTTTTATCAGGATTTGACTCCTATGGAGAATCTTAAATATTTTGGAAAGTTATACAAAATTAACAGCAAAGTTATCAGGCAGAGGTCTGAACAATTATTAAGAATGGTTGATTTGTGGGCAGCAAAAGACAGGGTTGCCCAGGATTTGTCAGGTGGAATGCAGAGACGACTTGATCTTTGCTGTGCTCTTATGCACCAGCCAAGAGTGCTTGTTCTTGACGAACCAACAAGTGGCCTTGATCCAATGCTAAGAAAGCATATGTGGAGCTTAATTCAGAAAATCAATGAAACTGGCGTTACAATTATTGTTTCATCTCATCTTTTAGAGGAAATGGAACATCTTTGTACAAGTATTGCCATGATTAAAGAAAGCAAACTGCTGGGTAAAGGAACACCTGACCAGCTAAAAAATCTTTATTCCAGAAATGAGGAAATTCATCTTGAGACATATCCTGGACGATACAGACATATTGTTAAGAGGCTAATGGAAAAAGGCATCAGTTTAAGTTTTGTGCGTTATGAAAAACACAAAGTTGTCATGTACACTCCTAATGCAGAGAAAGCTTTGCTTGCAATTGCAAACACACTCCAGGAATTAAATGAAAATCTATTGGAGATTGAAATCAACAAGCCAACTCTGAGCGAAGTGTTTGAAGCTTTTTCAAGATACAAAGTTGTTCAGATTGCACCCATGCCATTTCCAAAAGATACTTCAAAGCATGCATTAAAACGTCTTTTGATAAGAAAACAGGCAAATCAGACAAGACAAACTGGTTCACAAGAATATGTTCCATTGGGTCATGAAACTCCTAAGAAATCAAACACAATGGAAGCACTCCAGAGCCTCATAAAAAGCAGGAAACAAAAATAAAAAATAAATAAAATAATATAAAAAATGATTGGAGAACTCATAGCAATAATTGAAAAGAATTTCAGACGTTTAATCAGGTCTAAACTTTCTGCATTGATTATTCTTCTGGGCCCGCTTGTATTGATTGGCATTATCGGTTTGGCTTTTAGCAGTTCTGGAATTTATGGAATTATAATCGGAGTTCATTCAGAGTCTTATAATGAAGTTACAAATTTATTTATTGACAATCTCGAGGGAAAAGAATTCAGCATTGTTGAGTATGAAAATAAAGAAGATTGTATTGACAGTGTACGAACTGGCAAGTCTCATATTTGCATTAGTTTTCCTAATGAAATAAATTTTGACAACAGAATTGAGTTTCATGTTGATTACTCAAGATTGAACTTAGTTTTTACTTTGCTTGAGATTGTTTCTGCAAAAATATCTGGCCAGTCAAAACAAATCAGTCTTGGTCTTGTATCTGAACTTATTGACAAGATGCATTACACAATTGGAAAGATTGAAGATAATGCAGGACTTATTAACGAGTTAAAATCAGAGGCAGAGCAGCTTGGTGTAAAGATTGTTGATGTCCAGCAAGAAGTTGAAAATCTTGACATGGACTTTGACTTGCAGAGCATGAATTTTTCAAGCATGAAACAGGATGTTGCCAGAAACAAAGGCATGATTTCAACTTATGAAAACAGAATTGAGCGACAAATAGCAACAAACAGGGCAAAGCTAAAACAATTCCGGCAGGATGCAGTGAATTTAAAGACCACTGTTGATGCACAGATAGTAACTAAAAATAATATTAAAAAAAATGTTGATGAGTCTTATATTGCTCAAGGCTGTGCTTCTCAAACTGTTGTTGATTTAACTCCTTATCTTGAGGATTCTGATACCTTGAACAGCATGATAAGCAGTTTGACAAACCCAACCTGTTCATTTTTGTACACAATAAAAAGCAATGTTGACCAGACAGGTAATGACCTTGACGCAACATCTCAGAAACTTGGCACTTTAATTAATGAGATTGATGGTGCACTTGCTGAGCTTGATAAGTTTGAGATTGAAAGCAGAGATACATTTGCACAAGTGCAAATAGAACTTTTTAATGCAGAAGAAAGATTTGGACAAGCAGAGACTTCAATTGATGATGCAGAAGAAAGACTTGGGCAAATGAATAGCAGCAAACAAGATTTTGCTTCTGAACTTGATAATATCAGCGGTCTTGTAAATAATAATCTGGAAAAGTTTGACCTGATAAACAATGCAATGACAGAACTCACATCAAATATTAAAAACATAAGTGTATTAACACCAGACTCTATTATCAATCCAATCTCCACAGAAGTAAAACCTTTGACAACTAACAAGAAAACCCTTGATTATTTATTTCCTAGTTTATTAATCCTTATCATCATGTTTGTGAGTATATTATTATCAAGCTCTCTTGTTATGAGAGAAAAATCTTCAAATGCAACCTTTAGAAATCTAATTGCACCCATTAACAATTATGTCTATGTACTTGGCACTTTCTTAACTTCATTATTTATCACCATGATACAAATTCTTATAATAGTATTGATTGCCAGCTTGTTCTTTAACATGTCTGTGTTCCAGAACTTTGGAACTGTTTTGATCATCATTATCCTCATAATATCAATTTTCTCTTGCATAGGAATAATTATAAGCAATCTTTTCAAATCAGAAGAAACATCCACAATCGCATCTATAATTCTTGCGTGCATATTCTTTATGTTCTCAAGCACAATTGTGCCAATTGAAAAAATGAGTGCAACCATGGCAATGTTTGCAAGAGCCAATCCATTTGTTGTAGCAGAGTTTTTGCTCAGCAAAGCATTCTTGTTCAACAAAACCCTTGCTTCTATGAGTGGTGATTTGATTGTTATTCTCATCCAGCTAATTGTACTTGGAGGACTGGCAGTCTGGTCTTTTAAAGCATTCAAGTATGAAGAAGAAGGGTAAAAGAATAAACACCCAAAAGTTTATATTTTAATCCTATGTTCTGTTTTTTCTAATGGAGATAAAAGAGTTTAAAGACAAGTTTGAACAAGCCTTGAGTAAAAATGAGTCAATTGTTTTCTTTTGCAACTGCGAAATCAAATACAGCGGAAGGGCAGAGGCTTTTCTTGCCAGAGGCGACAGGATAATTATTGTAAAAGGAGATAACACTGTTCTTGTTCATCAGCCAGAAGGAAGCAGTCCTGTAAATTACATGAAGCCAAATTCAAAGCTTGAACTGGTGAAACACAAGAAGCATCTTATCTTAAAATGCCAAAATCTTGATTACAAGGATTATCTTGATATTGAAATCTTCAGAGTTTATAATTTTATGAATCACAAATTAGAGGATGGATTAAAACTAGAACTTGCTGGGAATGAGAAGGATATGAGTGACATGATAAAAGCCAAGCCTGAATTAATAAGCAATGATTTCAAGCCTTTGAGCAGGGAGGAGCACACCAAGTTTGGCTTTATCGATGTTTTTGGCCATGATAAAAAAGGCAACATGGTTATTGTTGAGTGCAAACGATACACAGCAAGCCTGCAATGTGTTACACAGCTAAGAAGATATGTTGAAAAGATAAGTGAATTAAAAGGAGTTTCTATCAGCAAGGTAAAAGGCATCATGGCCAGTCCAAGCATCAGCCCAAATGCCAAGGAAATGCTGGAGAAATGGAAATTCAAATGGGTTCAGGTTAATCCTCCTAAGAGATTGGAGAGATATTCTAAGGATCAGAAGAGTTTGGTTGAGTGGTGATTAGTTCTTCAAAGTCTTTCATTCCACCCACCTTTTGATATTTTTTACTTTTCTGTTATTTTTTCTTCTGCGGCTTAATTCCTAAGTGTACATAGCATTCTATAAAGAAATACTCCGCCCTTTTGCCACCAGGCCATTCTAAAACCATCCGGGCCTCCGGAGCAACGCATCTAATATTATTATAATAATGCTCTTCTAATTTATCCATGAACTCATCAAACCTTTTGTTTTCAGCAGCATATTGCAGAACTGAAAGAGTATCCATATCTCTGCCAATAAATTTATCAACAATGTCACTAACTCTTGGTCTGGCAAAAGCTTTTTTATAATCTGGCAAAGCAGGCATAATAAGTTTATCTATAAATTCCTCTCTTTTATCTTTTTCAACCAGAGCATGCCTCTCCCGATTCAATTTGACATTTTCTTCATATTCACTCATGATTTTCACCCCGCCTTTGTTTATTTTTATTAAAAAAATTCTAGTTACATCTATCGCAAGCAGTCAGTTTCTTTTTTCTTGCTTCTTTAGAATCAGAATATGATATAAGGTTATTTTTGCTCACTCTTTTCAGACTTAAGCAGTCTTTGTTTTTGTGGTATTTTGTTCCTGTTTTTGATGCAAAAACTTTTTGCTCACTCTTTTTCTGCTTTTGTTTTTCTTTTTCTTCTAACTCATCAACTTTTTTCTGCGCGCCTTCTAATATCGCCTTTTCACTTATGAGTTTTATTTTCTCACTGATATCTTTGACTCCGTCATCAATCCTGTCCAAGTCATTTTTGACTTTTTCCAAATCTAATTTTGGTGCTTCATGAAGCTCTCTTATCTCGGGTTCTTCTATTGGTTCTTCTATGTCTTCATTTAGTTCTTCTATAGGTTCATCTTCTTCAGGCTCATCAAAAACAAATGATGTTGTCAAATCATCAAATTCACTTTCATCAGGAAACATTTCTCTTGGCTCTTGCCTTGGAGACTCTGTTCGATGCTCTGACTGCGGTTCTGGTTCTTGAAAATCATATGTCTCAACTTTAGAATCAATTTTAGGACCAATATCTTCTTCAAATGAATCTATCAGATTGTCAATTTCATCATTTTCCCTGAATTTTTCAAAGTCCTTTTTTTTAGGTTCTGGCTTCTTTTTTTTGTGTTTCTTAGGCTTGCCTCTAAACAGACGAAACAGTATTGGCCCAAATAATAAACCCAGCAGGCCTATGAAATGTCCTAGAAAAATTAATAATCCTATGAATCCCACATATACTTTTCTTCCAAATAAAACCAATACTAGCAAAAAAATTAAGTTTATTAAAGCCAGTGCAAAGGCATACCATCTCATGATAGTCATGCTCTGTTGTTTATAAATAAAGAAAAGTAATGCTATTTGAGTTAAAATAAATAATATTATGAATATAGCAAGAAGGATTGTATTTCTTGTTAATAGAATCGCAGGTATTAATAATGCACTTATTACAAATAAAATTATAGTTCTGTATGCGAACATCTTATCCCTCGTATTTCATGGAAATGTGCGTATCATATATAAACTTTTCTTTTATAACCACTTGCGAGTAGTCTAATAATTAATAGATTATCTTTATAAATCACACATCTATTCCTGGCTATAAAGTGAAAATAACACATGAATTCAAAGAATTGGTCAAAGCATGGGCTGCTATAAGCATAGCCTTTGGCATACTCATTTATACAACTCCAAGCTATCAATTCTCAATTATAATTAGCATAATCATAGCAGCCATCACAGTAGGAATTGGATTCATCTTTCATGAGCTGGCTCACAGATACTTTGCAAAGAAATTTGGCAAACATGCAGAATTCAGAGCAAATAACAAAATGCTGATACTGGCAATTGTCATGAGTTTTTTTGGATTTGTAATCGCAGCACCAGGCGCAGTTGTCATCTCAGGCTTTGTTTCAAAAAGAGAAGGAGGAATAATAGCAAGTTCAGGCCCTGCAGCCAACCTAGTCTTAGCAATACTTTTCATTCCATTAATATTTGTAATTCCAACCATAGCCCAGATAGGCATAATGATTAATGCATGGCTTGCATTGTTCAACCTCATACCATTTGGAGGATTTGACGGCAAAAAAATAATTGATTGGAGCAAGGCAGCATACTTTGGAATGCTGGCAGCAGCATTAATAATCAACATATTTCACATTGTAATACCAAATCTTTAAAAATAGCAATATAATCACAAAACACAAAAGAAAAATAAAATCAAAATGAAATGTAGTATATGTAGCAAAAAAATTGAAACAACTTTTCTTAATAAATTAATAGGCACTTATATGAAGAATGACAAAGGCAAAAGAAAGCCTGTTTGCAATGAGTGCCAGAAAAAACACACGACGACTGAGTTAAAAGAGAAACTTTAAGAGGTTGCTCTTCTCTTCTTTCATTACCAACATGCCTCTGTAGCTTAGTGGTAGAGCAGCGGCTTCGTAAGCCGCAGGTCACCGGTTCAAATCCGGTCAGAGGCTTTAAGGGATTCCGGCACGTTTTTGTGCTAGGAATCACTTGTTTTTCGTTAACCTTTTGCACAAGGTGGAAAAGGTTAGTGGTAATCCTCCCAGAGGCTTAATTTATTTTTTATATTTGCACAGTTTTCTCCAAGGTGCAAGAACATATTTTGCATAAGGTCTTGCAGTAACAGTAGCAATACCTGCACCCATTAATAATGCCGATCCAATTTGTGATAAATTTGCTCCCGTAGCAAAAAGTATCCCTGCATAAACTGGCGTATAGATACTAATCATTGTAATTGTGTCGATAAAATAATTCTTCATACTTTTCTCTTTAGGGTCAGCATGAAATTTATTGCGTACATAGTCAAGTGTTTTTCCATAAACCCTTGCCACAACAGAATCAACTAATGCAGCGCTTAATCTTGATTGAAGAATTTGATCGCCATCTAATCCATTAAATGCTTCCATCGTAGCCATCAAAGGCGCATAGGATGCAACTTTTGCCGAAGTATCAATTAAATAATTTTGAACTCCCTGCAAAACACTTCTGCAATCAAATTTTCCAATGATTTTTTCTAAATTATTTAATTCTAAGTTGTTTTTCATATAAGATATATAGTTAAAGTAGTATATGAAATATTGTCCACCAAAATGGAGGACAAATAGATAAGTTTAAATATTACCTCTAACAAACTCATAACATGGATATTGAATTCGCATTAAACGAATATGGTTTATCTGATAAGGAAATTAAAACATATCTTGCACTTTTACCTTTAGGTTCTATTAATTTGCAAGAGATAGCAAAAAAAGTGAATCTGCCAAGAACTACAATATACAATACGCTAAATTATCTAATTGCAAAAGGTTTAGTTTCATTTATAGTTAAAGGAAATGCGCGTTTCTATGAAGCAGCAGATCCTGAAAAGCTTGTTGCTAAAGTAGATGAAAAAAAGGCCTTAATCACATCAATTCTACCCAATCTTAAGATTATGAAAGAAACAAAAATTCAATCTTCATCAGTAGAAATTTTTGAGGGAACTAAAGGATTATTCACAATTTTATCTGATGTATTCAAGATAAAACAACAAATCTACTATTTTGGATCTTATTCTTTATCTAAAGAACTGCTCAAACATCAACCAGAGCATTTTAGGACAATAAGATTAGATAAGAAAATACCTGCGCAAATAGTCATGGATAAATATGATGAAGCAACATTCCATAAAAAAGAATATAAACAAATTACAGAAATGAGATTTAACAACGCTCTTCGAAATTTTCCCTGTATGATATTTATCTATGGGAAAAAAGTAGCCATATATACACTAAAAAAAGACATAATCGGAATCATAATATCTAACGAACAAGTTACAGAAGCGATGAAATTTATTTTTGACATGTATTGGACTCAGGGAAAACCTACGAAAGGAGGAAGCTAATTATTAAATATATCTACCTCAATATTAAAACCAGAGGCTTATTCACTTCCAACAGCTTCTTCTAAAGAAGAAAAACCATCTCTTTTGAGCAATCTAACCAAACCCTTGTTAATTTTCTTAACTAAACCAGGGCCTTCATAAATCAATCCTGTGTAACCCTGAACAAGAGAAGCACCTGCCAGAATCTTTTCATAAGCATCTTGAGCAGAAAAAATACCCCCTACACCAACAATCGAGGTGTCAGGAATATGCTTATGCACATATCTAATCAGTTCTGTTGATTTCTGTTTTATTGGCAAACCACTTAACCCTCCTTCAATTCCTTTAGTATTGATTGAAGATGTATTGCTAATAACATAACCGTCAATACTAAAATACTCTGCAATCTCAAGAACATCATCCATTACATTATAAGACAGATCTGGAGAAATCTTTAAGAGAATTGGTTTTCTCTCTGAGAAATTCTTTCTTATTTTATTTATTTCCAATAACAAATCATTAAGCGAGTTTTTATCTTCAAAAGTTTTTCCTTCTGCTGTATTAGGACAGCTTATATTGATAGTAATATAATCTCCCAAATCATGTAACCTCAAAAAAGAATAACATATGTCAAAAATTCCTGCCTCTCCTAAAAGCTCAGGATTGTGGGTCTTTACAATGTTAATTCCAACTGGAACTTTAAACTTTTTATCTTTTATTTTATCATGAATCTTATCAACTCCTTTATTAGGCAAACCCGTTCTGTTTACAAGCGATTTGTCTTTAGGAAATCTGAAAATCCTTGGTTTAGTATTGCCTTGGCTGGGCTGGGCTGAAACAGAACCTATTTCTATAAAGCCAAATCCTAAGGATGGAAGAAAATCTAATAACTCTCCGTTCTTGTCATAACCCGCAGCCAGACCAACTGGATTCTTAAAATCAATTCCAAAAACATTGGTATTTAACATTTTGTTTTCATAAGAATATAAACCTTTTATTATTTTGTTCAAGTGAGAATTTGAAAGAGAGAGGGAAAGAGCAATAATTTTTTCATGAACATCTTCAGGGTCATATTTGAAAATCAAAGGTCTTATCAGCTTGTACATTTCAAGCCAAAGAAAAAATATCAAATATATAAAATCTTCCAATAACTTTTTAAACCTTAATTCATCTTCTAATATTAATGTTTAATATACCCAAAAGGTATCGCGGGATAAAGAGGTTTGAGCAAATTCTTGGGGTGGTGACCAAGTATGAAATAGGCTGTGTTCTGGAAAAATTAAAGCTCAAAAGAAAAAGTTTTTTCAAAAAGAAAAAAGACACTCATCCTGTTGAGCTCAGACTGATGTTTGAAGAGCTTGGCGGCACTTTTATCAAACTGGGCCAGTTGTTGAGTCTTAGGCCTGATCTTATTCCCCGAGAATACTGTGATGAACTTAGCAAACTACAGGATGATGTTCCGCCAATAACTTATGTTGAAGTTGAGCATGTTATCAAAGCAGAGCTGGGAAAACCAATCAAGCAACTTTTCAAGAGCTTTGACAAAAAACCCCTTGCTTCTGCCAGCATTGGACAGGTTCATCTTGCAAAGTTAAAAAACAATAAAAAAGTTGCAGTCAAAGTAATGCGTCCTGGAATAAAGCATTTGATTGAGACAGACCTTGATATTATTGAACATTTTACTAAACTTGCAAAAGCTCATTTAAAGCAAGAGCTTATTGATCCTGATCAAATTTTTAAGGAGTTTAAGGATTATACTGAAAATGAACTTGACTATCTAAAAGAAGCCCATAACATAAAAATCTTTTATGAACTTTTCAAAAAAGACAAAAAAGTAAGGATTCCAAAGGTTTATGACAAATTCACAACACACAAAGTGCTGACAATGGAATTTTTGGATGGTATTGAACTCAGAGACATCATACAGTATCCGAAGAAAAACCTAAAATATGACAGAAAAAAAACATCTCACTTATTAGTTGAGACTGTTATGAAGCAGATTTTTATCAATGGGTTTTTTCATGCAGACCCTCATCCAGCAAATATTCTTGTAAAAAAAACAAAGAGCACATATTCACTTGGCTTAATTGATTTTGGAATTGTCGGACGGATTGACAAGGATTTAAAAAAAAGGCTTGGCAATTTATTCATCAGCCTGATTCATGGAGATATCAATGGTCTGGTCAAATCTTTTATCAGCCTTAATCTTGTCGAGAGTGACGTTGATGTTATCAGGTTAAAAACTGATTTAAGAAATACTCTGGGAGGATATTATGATACAAGTCTGGAAAAGATTGACATGGCAGAATTGTTTTTCAAGAGTCTTGAAGTTGCAAAAAGGCATAAAATAAAGATTCCCAAAGACTTTGTGCTCCTGGGAAAAGCACTTATTACTCTGCAGGGTGTCGGCATTGAGCTTGACCCTGATTTCAATCTTGTAAGAGAAACACATCCTTTTCTAAAAGTTCTTGCAAAAGAAAAAACAAAGCCATCTTTAATTGCCAGAGCTCTTGTAAAACGCACAGCAAAATTCCTGGAATTTGTTGATTCACTGCCAGAAGAATCCCAAAAAATGTATCAAACTGTCCAGAAAGCAGACATTACACTTGACCATATTAATTCTGACATCCAGAGCCTGACAAATGAAATTAGGATTGAAGGTGGCAGAATAATCATAGGAATTCTGATTGCTGGCTTTGCAATAGGAGCAAGCCTTACTTACAAGATAAGTTTTCTTTTAAGCAGATTATTCATAATTCTTGGAGTGCTCTTGCTGCTTTATCTTTTGTTCTCAATTGTAAAAGACAGTTTCAAAAGAAAGAAGTGGTGATAAGAGGTAATTATTCAAATCCATTTGCTTGGAGTATTTTCTCTGTTATTAATGCATCTTCCATATTATTTGTTTCAATAATAACAATAGGGTTTAATTTTTTTATTTCAGGAAGAAGAAAATCAAGCTTCAGGTTTCCCTTGTCAACAGACGTATGCTCATCAATAATTCCTTTGTTGCCATGAATATGAACATAGCAAATATGTTTGCCAAGTTTGTCAAAATAATCTTTTTCTGATTTTACAAATCCTGAATGTAATGCCCTGTTAAGATGTCCTATATCAAGCAGATGTTTGAGATTTTTGTATTTTTCAAAATAAGGCAGTAAATCATCAGGATTAACCCATGCTCCTTTTGAATCATTTTCTAAAAATAATTTAACATCATGGATTCTGGCAAACTCAATAACTTCTGAAAGAAATTCATGAATCCTGTCTTTGTCTTTTTCATGGTCAAGATAAGATGACATGTGAAAAATAACATGATTCATGCCAATGTCTGAGGCATATTTTATCTCAGCTTTGAGAAGCAATAACTGGTACTCTGCAGTGATTTCATCTGGATGCAAAATATCTGTTACTCCGCTATGAATTGTAATAGTCAAATCATTATTCTTAATAATTTCTTTCATGCCTGTAATATGCTCTGGATTAAAACTAATTGGTGTAACCCTGTGGTTAAGTTCAAGAAGCTTAAAACCTTTATCTATCAAAGTATTCCACCAGAACTCTGCTGAAAAAGCGTTTTTTGAACTTATTCCTATCATAAAAAAAAGTGAGAATCAATATTTTATAAAGTTATTCAAAAAGTATAAAATATATGAGATATCAATAATGGCCTGAATGAAAACCATTTGTCCTAATTGATACTTTATAACCACAAGTGCAAAGCAGGGTTCTGTAATGGACTTCTTTCCAGAATTCAGGAATCCACTTCAGGTCTGAATTATGCTTTGTCCTGCATTTAGGGCAGAGTAATTCTAAATCTGACTCTTTTATGGAATGTACCACGATTATCAGCGCTTTATGTTTCTGTTATTTCTTTTCTTGTTCTCTGTTCCAGTTATCAGCTGGTAAACTGGTTGAATAAGAGAATTTCCAATCTAAATTATTATTTTATTTAAATTAGATTATTTAAATTAGATTATTTAAATTAGATTATTTCACTGCAGTTTATTCCTATATTCATCTAACTCCATTAAAAACCTTTTAATTGTCTTGTTAACATGGTCTGGCTGGGTGCTAAGAACTTCTGCTAACTTGTAAAGAATATCTTCTCCTTTGTAAGAAGCAGTGCTTGAAAGTTCAAACTCTTTTAACTCTTTGGCATCAAGCTTTTTTTTCTTTTTAATTGCTTTTTTTGCTTTTTTCCATTTCTCAAACAACTCCTCAACCCTGCCTGGCAGCTGATCAATATCAACCTTTAACATGTCAGCAGTCTGCTGAAGCACTTTGTCTTCTTTTACCTGTGTTTTTTCAGCAGCATTGCCAGCAGTAAACTCAATTCTCACGATACCATCCTGAATTTTACTTGTTCTGAGAATTTTGATAAGCTTTGCTTCACCTGTCAGATTTAAGTGTGTTCCTCCACAAGCCTCAACATCAAGGCCGCTGATGGCAACAACACGAATTTCTTTTCCAGGAACAGCACCACCCTGATAAAGTGTAAAACCATATTTGGCTTCCGCAACATTTCTAGCCATAAAACTCTTGTAAACAGGAATATTATTCTTAATAATCTCATTAGCCATTTCTTCAATCTTGGCAACTTCTTCATCTGTCAAAGCATCATAATGAGTAATGTCAAGTCTTGCTTTTTCCAAAGTCTTGCCTGCACCTGCCTGCCAGATATGATTGCCAAGAATCCTTCTGGCCACACCATTAATTATATGAGCTGCTGTGTGATGCTGGGCAAGCTGAAGTCTGGTGTCAAAGTCAACAGTGCCAACAACAGAGTCTCCTTCAATGAAATCAGGTTTTCTCAAACAAACATGTACAATAACACTGCCCTGCTTTAAAACATCCACAACATCTGTCTTATTCAGAGTGCCTTTGTCATGAAGCTGACCACCACTTGTTGGATAAAAAGCAGTTCTGTCAAGAACAACATACCATCTGTACTGGTCTTCAAGGATCTTCAAAACTTTTGCCTTGAACCTGACATAATCATAAGAATCAAAATAAAGCGCATCTGTGCCTTGCAAATCACCAAGAGCAATTTCTTTTTGTTTTTTAGTCTGGGTTTTTTGCTCTGCATTTGCATGCTTGTCTGCAACTAATGCATAAAAGTTTTCAGGAATAACAACTTTCTTTTTAAGAGCAAGTGCTTCTTCTCTAACCTGCTCAGGACTAATACCATGGCTGTCATAAAGTTTTATAAGAATGTCAGTTGAAATATTTTTATTGCTCTTAAGCATCTGCTCAACAACAAGTTTTCCTTTTCTCTTGCTGTGATAATATTTTTTCTTTTCAACTTCTAAAATCTTGCTGACTTCAGCCATGCCTTTCAAAAGCTCAGGATAAACAGGTTTCAGATAATCAGCATGCCATTGGCAAATATCAGCCATGTTAACATCCCATTTAAACCTGTCAATGAACTCCATTGCACGCCTAAAGATAACTCTGAGATTATAATATCCTCCAACATTTGAAGGAAGCCCGCCGTCAACAATTGCAAACAGCAAAGCCCTGCTATGCTCTGCAACAGAATAAAGAGCAGTCATAGGAAGGATTTTTTCTTTAAGCTCATCAACTTCAACACCAATCTCCTCAGCCACGTCTTTCCACTGCTTGTCAATATCATCTACTTCGTCGAGATTAAGCTTAGAAGCAAGAGGTGCGAATTTTTTGTAAAGCGCCTGGTTAAATTTTACTTCAAGTTTTTTCTTTAGTTTTTCAATGACTGTTGGAAAAGCAGCATCATAAATTGTCATCGCCCCCTGGGTAAACCATGCAACACGCTCCATTCCAAGACCCATGTCCAGAACCTTGATTGCAAGCTCTTTGTCTCCATGGTCTGAATGCTCAAACATCATATAAACCTGATTAAAGAGCTCTATGCCTCTGCTAAAGAATTCCATGCAAGGTCCATAATTGCCTCCTCCAGCCCATGATTCCTCGTGCAAAGTAAGCTCTTCTTTAGGCACACCAACCTCTATTGTGATGTAATCATAAATATCCTGAAAAAATTTGTCCCTGTCCCATTCTTCAGGCTCAATAAAAGCATGCTGGCCAATCATAACAAAGCCAGTGCAATGGCTGCCAGTAACACCAACATTATCAACATCACCAAATCTTAGGCAAAACTGAGGAATAACAAGCTTTTTTGCAGGCGGAGGGCTTTCTCCGCTAATAACATAAGGCTGAAAAGCAGCAATAGATGAATTTGTGAAATCAATTGTAGGATTCCATCTTGCAATCACAGGATAACGGTTGATTGCTTTGTAGCCTCTGTTTACAAAGAACTTCTTAAAGTTAAGCCATGTGTCAATAAAAGTAAGTTTCTTTTTTACAGGTGCGCCCTTAAATATATCCACTCCGCCCATGCAGGCTGCATCACCACAAGTCTCCTGCTTCTCATGCATAGTCCAGAACCACATGCCGCACTGGCAAAGCTTACGCATAAAACCCTGTTTTTTCAGCACTTTTGTAGCATAATATTTATCAGGCTCAGCACTTGCTGTCTTCTTGAATTTTGTCTTTAATTGCTTGTCAGTCAGCATAATGTTACATGGTTAATAACAGGGTTTCTTAAAGTTTTTGCTTTAAAACCAATATCGGAAACTTAATAAACCAGAGACAGCAACAAAGCTTGAAATCGACACTCATGAACATGCCTAGAAAAATTTCTACAGCAATAATCCAAGAACAAGCTCTAGTTTCACTTCTAACAGCAGCCATAGAAGTATATCGAAAAGAAACTTATGGTCTTCTGGTGGGTTCTGTCAAAGAAAGCAGATATAAATCATTTATCACTATAAAAAATGCAGTGACTTACCAGCATGCTGTCAGGAAAGAAGATGAAGTATTTATCTCGCCAAAACAAGATGACAGGCTCAGATATGTTATTAATTATCTTTCAGGATGCAAAATCCTAGGAGAGTTTCATTCACACACCTGTGGAATTGATTATCTCAGCAAGCACGATGTCAAAGATATGATTGAATCAGGAATCAAGTTTTCCCTGCTGATAAATGTAAGACCTTCAGAAAAAAAATTAGATAAAAAAGGAAAATGGCATTATGACAAAAAAACCAAAGTGCTCCATGGCAGTATTAATGATGCATACAAAATAATGATAAAAGTTTATATGCGTGAATTTGGGAAAAAAATGGTAAAAAAACTTAAAATTGACTGTCCTTATATTGCGAAGCTGAACCAAGAATTCTGAATTAAATAAAATCTATAACAACCTTTAAAAACCCCTTATTTCTACCATGTGCTATGGGACGGCGTGAACGTAAAACTGAGAAAAGAAAGCAGGTATGGATGGCTGGTATTCTTGTATTTCTAATGGTAGCTTCTGGTTTTGGAGTTATTATTGGCAATCAGACTGATGAATTAAAATATAATGATTATAAATTTTCTATTAAAGATAATAGATATGTTACTAAAATTAATGATAAAGAAATGTTTTTCTATAACCTGCCTCAGCAGCTTGTTCATATTAATCTTTCCAGTGCTACTATGAACAAGCTTAAAGAATCTTACTTGATATATATGACTTTTAATCCAGAAGAAGATCCAAGCCTGCCTTATATTGAGCTTGCAAGGTTTGAGCTTTCACAGGTCCTTGGCAAATCCATTGTAAATGGTGTGCTTGTTGAATCTGAAGATTATGCATTGCCAGTTATAACTTGTGCAAATGCCACCCTGCAGACACCAATGATTATATTTAATATTTCATCAGAAACAAGCATTAAGGACATTGACAATTGCATTTACTTGAATGCAAGAGGTCCTGAGTTTGTCCAGTTAAAAGATAGATTAGTTTATTCTTATTTTGGCGTGATACAGGATGAATGAAGAAGAAGAAAAAAAAGAAGAACTTGTTAAAGAAGAGACTCCTGAAGAAGCAAGAGCAAAAACAATTAATTTTATTATTTTTGCCAGCATTCTTATTATTTTATTTTTAGCAATTGTTTTTGTTCCTAAATTCATAAATAAAACAAAGTTTGAAGGCAACAAGTACAATAATTTTGAGTTTACACCAGTAGGCAAGTTCTGGTATACTGAAATTCAGAGTGGCAATCAGCGGTCACCAGTTCCTTTTTACTATCACCCTTCTGAACTAGAAGATATTATTATTGACAGCACATTAAAAGAAAAATTCCTTGATATGAAAAGAAATAATGGAAGCATATTCATCACTCTGGATCCGGACTCTGAGAGTAATGAAGTTGTGCTTGCAGGGGTGGAGATATCTAAGATTACAGGGCAATGGTATCAAATACCTACTAGTTCTGCTTTTATCAAGCCTCCAAGCAACGCAGTTACAGAGAGTGAGACGCCAATCATCACTTGCAGACATTCAAGCAATAGGACTTTAGTAGTCTGGCTCACACTAAGTAATGTGAATTTAGCATCATCAGAAGGATACTGCGTGATTCTTGAAGCAAAGACTTATACAGACATGATAAGAGTTGCTGACAGAGTAGTATATCAGCTTCTTGGAATTATGGATTAGATTTATGGTATGGACTAGATTTATGAATTCTATTTTTATATTCCTCTAATTTCAAATTCTTTGAAATTTTTATCAAAAGAAAATAATATAACTGCCAATCTGAATCTATCTTCTGGCTGAAGCCCTGCTAATCCGCTGTTGTCAAAATACTGCTGATTAAAAGTGCATTCATCTTGCCAGCAGTCAAAGAACTCCTGCATGTTGCCTGCATTTATTTCAATTGTTTCTCCAACACGCAATTTTCCTGCCAAAGCATCTTCTGATTCAATGCCAAGAATCTTTGCCTTCAAAGTAATTATTGAATCAGGCTTAATTTTTTCAACTTGCTTAAACAAAGGCTCATTTTCAACAAGTTCGAGTCTGAGATTAATGTTTTCAGAAAAAAATTCTTCTTTAGGAATATTTTCAGGAATACTATATTGACATCCTGAAATAACCAGAATACTTAAAATTGTGAATAAAAATATCCCTATGCACCTCATTTTAAATTAAATAGTGCGCCGAAGTTAATAAAGTTTATCATGAATTCAAATCTCAATAATCTCTTCATTCTCAAAAGAGACAAATCTCAAAGCAAAGCCCAGATTGATAAGTGCTGACAAGATTGCTGTGTGTTCCTTGCCGCTGCCAGAATCAATGTTAACAGCAACTTCCAGGCCTTTGACCTTGTCTTTTAATCCTGCAATAATCATGCCCCTGATTACCTGCAATTTTGAATTTGCATCAACAACAATCACATGCAGGTTAGCTCTCTCAAGCTTCAGGTTGTCTTTAGCCCAGTCATTAACAATAAGAAAAACATTTGTAAATTCTTCTTTCTTAACCAGCTGAAGAACATTGGTCCATGTTCCCTTTCCAGTGCTAAGGCATGCTACTAAGTCTGTCATAAGAATTCAGAGAAAGAGGTGTTTTATAAATATTTCTTTATCTGCCTGAATTTACATTAGCTGTTGTAAGACGCTGCTCATTATTCTCACAGATTTATCATATTCTTCTAAATCCAGGCATTCATCAGGCGTGTGCTCAAGGCTGGCATCACCAGGTCCATATGTAACAATTGGCACATCATAATCTTGAAGGATGTTCATGTCAGATGTTCCTGTTCTTAACTTGAATTTAGGTTCTCCTCCTGCTTCGCGGATTGCCTTGATAAAACCTGAAACTAATTTATTGTCTTTGCCAGCTTTGACTGGCTTTTCAAATCTGGAATAATCAACTGCTGCATCATCTTTTTTCTGCTCAACAAAATTCTTTAATTGCTCTATGTCAAATCCTACAGGAATCCTGATATTAATTTTCATCTCAACAGATTCATTAAATCCATCATCATTTGAATTAATTGAAATCAACTTTATTCCCAGTTGATTGAACAAATTTTTCTCTTGATTGAAATCTTCAAAATAAGCTCTAAGCTCATTAAAAAACATAACTGCTCTTTCATTGCAATTCATACTAGAGCGTGAACTATGTTCTTTATCCTGCTTTGCGTTGTAGAACAAATTAATACTTCCTTTATACCCAATATTCATATTGCTCCATCCACTAGGTTCGCCAACAATAATATAGTCTGGACTATATTTACCTAGTATGTTTCGAGCTCCTTTTGATTCTCCTTCTTCGTCAATTGCTCCAACAACAACAAGTCTGCAGTTATCATTGTCAAATTTACTTGCTGCCTCTAGAAAACATGCTAATGGTGCTTTTGCATCTACAGAGCCTCTGCCATAAAGTTTTCCATCTTTGACTTTGACAGGAATATTGCCTGCTACTGTATCAACATGTCCAACCATAAGAATTTCTTTTTTATTTTTTTCACTTTGCTCTCCTTTTTCAGCAATAAAATTACCAACTTCATCTTTGTAAGCTTTGAAACCATTTTTATTTGCCCAATTAACAAGAAAATCAACTAGTTCTCCTTCTGAGCCTGTTGGGCTGTAAATATTAACCATATCAAGAACTAACATTTTCAAGCCTCCTTTAATCCTCTTGCTCCTGCAAAACATCTCCTAGAGCATCAACTACTTTGTCAATTTCTTCTTTGCTGATAACAAGAGGTGGTAATAATCTGATTACAAAGTTGCCTGCAAGCAAAGCAATCACACCCATCTCCATTAGCGCTGCAACATAAGGTCCTGCTTTTTCAGTCAGCTCAATACCAATCATTAATCCAATCCCTCTTATTTCTTTTATCTTAGGGCTTTTTATCTCACTTAGCTTTTCAATAAAATATTCACCTAACTCAGCAGCTCTTTCAACTAAATTCTCTTTTTCAATAAAATCAATTGATGCAAGTGCTGCTGCACATGCCAAAGGATTTCCACCAAATGTAGACGTGTGACTCCTCTTAGGAACAATTATTTTTTCCTTGCAAACCACTGCTCCCATTGGAATTCCGCCAGCAATTGATTTAGCCAGACATAATATATCAGGTGAAATATCATAATGCTCTGATGCAAACATTTTTCCTGTTCTTCCAAAACCAGTCTGCACTTCATCAACAATCAGCAAGATGCCAACTGCCCTGCAAAACTGGCTGAGCTTTTTTAGATATTCTTTATCTGCAGGCCTTACTCCTCCTTCACCCTGCACAACTTCAACTATAACGGCAGCAGTGTCATCACTAACTGATTTTTCAAACCTATCATAATTATTAAAAGGAACATGTACAAATCCTTCAAGCATTGGCATGAATGGCTTTTGATATTCAGGACCCCATGTTGCAGCTAAAGCACCCATGGTTTTGCCGTGAAATCCTCTCATTGCACAAATGATTTGTTTTTTTCCTGTTGTTGCTCTTGCAAACTTAATTGCTGCTTCTACTGCTTCTGAACCTGAATTACAGAAAAAAACTTTGCTTAGTTGGCCATTTCCATTGCCATTACCATTTTTATTACCATTATTATTGAAATGCGGCATTATCTCAACTAATTTCTGTGCAAACCTTGCTCTGATATCATTATAAAACATACTATAGCAATTTGCCAACCTTAGATATTGCTCATGAATTGCAGTTGCAACCTGTTCATTAGCATGCCCTATATTAGATACGCCAACATTTGAAGCACAGTCAATATATTCCCTGTCCTTATCATCATACAACTTGCTAGCTTTGCCTCTGACTATAACAACCTCTCTTCTTGGATAAATATCTAATTCAAACTGTTCTTCAATTTGTTTTGTGGATTTTGTCTTGCTCATTGTATCACAGTTCCTTGCCCTTCAAGAGCTTTTGTTATTGGATTCTCAATTCTTGCATCACCAAAAATAACTTTCTGCACGCCCTGATTCAGTGCTTCTGTTGCTCCCATAACTTTTTTCTTCATCCTCTTCTTAGCAAACTGCATGTAATCGTCAATCTCTTCTTTATTAATCTCTTTAATCAGACTGCTCTCATCATCAACATCTTTAAGCAGGCCAGGAATATTTGACAAAATAACCAATGCTTCTGCTTTGAGTGAGCTTGCAATAATTGCAGCTGCTCTGTCACCATCAACATTAATTGCTTCATTCTCATAGCTTAAACCTGGCGGTGTAATTACTGGCATAAAACCATTGCCAAGCAGCAATCGAATCAAATCAACATTAACCTCTTCAATTTTTCCAGTATAATCATCACGAATAATTTTCTTTTTACCATCTTCAACAATAATTATGTTTTTTCTCTTACCAACCAACAGTCTGCCATCTATTCCACTCAAGCCAATTGCATTTACTCCAAGCTGCTGCAGTTTCTCAACAATCATCTTGTTCATCTTGCCGCAAAGAACCATATTAAAAATCTCAAGAGTCTCTTTATCTGTCCTGCGGGAAACATGGCCTGATGCAGATGTCACCATTTTAGGTGGCTTGCCAAGTTTGGTTGATATCTCATTAAGTTCTCCTGAGCCACCATGGACTAGCACAATCTCCTGATTCTTATTTTTTACAAGTCCTGCAAGGTCCTGCAAAAATAAATCATAATTGATTCCAAGTGCTCCGCCAACTTTTATAACAATCATTTTAACCTCATATTGGATGCAACCCCATAAATTCTAAACCCATCTTCTCATCAAAACCAAGCATCACATTCATTGCATGCACTGCCTGACCTGCTGCTCCTTTCATCAGATTATCAATAGCCCCAATTACTACAAGCCGCCCCGTTTTTTCATCAAGAGCAAAACCTATATCACAGAAATTGCTTCCTGATAAAATCTTTGGCTCAGGATACCTATAGATTCCTGTTCTTTCCTTGACAATTCTAATGAATGGCTCATCACCATATTCTTTTCTATAAGCTTTCCAAACATCAAGCTCAGTCAAACCCTGCTTAAGAAAAACATGAGCAGTCAACAAAATACCTCTGACCATTTCAATTGATGTGGCTGAAAAATTAATTTGATTGCCAAGCTCCTGAATCATTTCTGCAGTATGTCTGTGGCCTGATGGCTTGTAAGACCTGACACATCCGCTTCTCTCAGGATGATGTGATGCTTCTGAAAACTTGTTTCCTCCCTCAGATGAACCGCACTTTGCCTCTGCAATAACAGGCTTGCTCAAATCCACGAGATTGTTTTTAAACAAAGGATAAAGTGGCAGGATTGTTGCAGTTGCATTGCATCCAGCACTGCTAATGTAGTTTGCTTTTTTCATCTCTTCTCTGTGCAGTTCAACAATTCCATAAACAAAATCATTCAACAGCTCAGCTCTTGGATGTTCAACATCATACCACTCTTTGTAATCCTCAGGATTTTTCAATCTAAAGTCAGCTGACAAATCAATAATTCTCTCAGCAAGCTTGCTGAACTTGTCAAAATCATTCATCAACTTTGCATGTGGCAATGCAATAAACATCAAGTCAACTTTTTCCAAATCATTTACACTGCAAAACTTTAAATCAGTCTGCGTTCTAAGATTCGGATGAATCACAGTTACAGGTTTTGCTGCAAACCTCTCAGAAGTAACTTGATTAACTTCTGCATTTGGATGCTGAAGCAAAAGTCTCAGCAGTTCTCCACCCACATATCCGCTAGCTCCAACAATGCTAACTCGAATTTTCTCTGTCATTTTTTTTCACCTGCAACTTTTAAAACATAATCAACAATTTTCTCAGGAATATTAACACCTGTTGTGTCAATGCTGTTTCTGAATTCCATAGTGTAATTGACTTCGTTCACAAGTAATCCTTTGTCTGTTTCAAACAAATCAATTGCTACAATTCCGCCTCCAACTGCTTTGGCTGCTGCCAAAGATATCTGTGCAAGTTCTGGAGTTACAGGACAGTTTGTTGCCTTGCCTCCTCTGGCAGTGTTTGTAATCCAATGCTCTGAAGTTCTGTAAATGGCAGCAATGCACTTGTCTCCTACAACAAAGCTTCTTATGTCTCTTCCTTTTTTCTCGACATATTTCTGAATGTAAAATATTGAATGATGATAACTTCCAAGTATTCTCTTATGCTCAAGCAGAGATTCAGCTGATTCTCTGTCATTCACCTTGGATATAAGTCTTCCCCAAGAACCAGTTGCTGGCTTGAGAACAACAGGATAACCCATTTCTTCTATTTGCTGCAAAGCAGATTCTTCTGTAAATGCAACTCTTACTTCTGGCTGAGGAACTTTATGTTCCATGAGTGCAGTTGATGTGAGAAGCTTATCACCGCAAATATTTGCAACAGCATATCTATTAATGCACTTAATACCTATGCTTTCAAATAATCTCAATGCATGCAATGCTCTGGAATGATTAATACTTCGCTCAATAATAACATCCACATCAAATCCATTCTTTCCAAGATTAAATGCCAGTTTTCTGTCATCTAACATTACTATTTCAACATCTTTTCTCTTTCTCAATTCATCCAGCAAAAGTTTTTCCTCAACTCTTATTACTGAATGCAAAAATCCTATTTTAATTGTCATATTCTACCTCCTTACCATCTCTCCTTCACAAGATTCTACCATATGTCTTAATTCATCAAGACTCACTGGTCTTTTCTGACCAATTATTTTCACTTTTTCCAGAATATTTCTTACAAATTCTTCATCAGGATTAGGTACATCAACTCTTTCTAATGCCCAGATTACAGAACTCAACCCAGACATATGGTCTAATGAAACTTCGCTTTCTCTTCCCACAATTTCCGGCGATATGCTTTGATAATGAATTGGATCTCCTTTTTTGCTGGCAGCTGCATGAGTATGAACGCCTGCGCAATGCGTAAACGCATTAGCTCCTGTAATAGGAGCGTTTACTGGAATAGGAATTCTAGCATATTCACTTACAAGTTTGTATAATTCTGGAAGCCTTGCCAAATCCCAATTATTTTCAACCTTAAAATCTGTCTTTAGAACTGCAAGAAGAGTTGCAAGGTCAACAAGGCCTGCTCTTTCTCCAATGCCAAGAATGGTTGCATCAATAATTTCTGCTCCTGCCCTATACCCATCAAGAGCATTAGCAAGCGCAAGCCCTCTGTCATTATGGCAATGAACAGCAATCTTTGGATTAACATTGTTTTTATCAAATGCATCTCTTAATCTGGAAACATAATCATACATGCTTCTTTCTGTTCCTGGAATCATAAAACCCGTTGTGTCAGCAACACTGATTATGTCTGCGCCTGCATTTACAGCAGCAACAGAAACATCTACAACATTGCTGAACTCAGAACGGACAGTGTCTTCCGGAGTATATCTTATTATCAAGTCAGGGTTTTGTTCTCTGGCATAAGCAATGGTTTTTGATATTTGGTCAATAGCTAATGGTAAAGTTTTTTCAAAAATACCATTAAGCCTGCCATTAGAAACACAATAAAATATTCCTAAGAACCCAACTCCGCATTCCAGTGCAAAATCAACATCTTTTTTTAATGAACGAGAATGCGCTGCAACAACAGAACTCAGGTTTCTGCCTGCAATCTGATTCACTGCGTGATAAATTTCTTTGCTTACAGCAGGGTGTCCTGCTTCAATATAATCAACACCTATTTTATCCAGTCTGTCAGCTATTGCGAGCTTGATATGATTATCAAAATAAACTCCTGGAGTTTGTTCTCCTTCTCTCAGTGTTGCATCTAGTATTTGCACCATTTCTTTCTTGTCTCCTAAATTATTCTCCTTATTCTCCCCAATCTTCTTCTTCTTGCGGTGCTGGCTTCACAGCATCTGGTCCAGTAACCTCTAATTCGCTGCCACAATCAGGGCATGTGATTATCTGGTTTGTTTCTGTTCCTTCTGGTATTGTTATGTTTGCTCCGCATGTTGGACATTCTGCCATTTTACTTACCTCCATTCATATCTTTCAGTTTATTTTCCTAAATAAGAAATAATTGTTCTTAGGTTTGTATGCAAATGCATAGGATCTATTTGGCTAAGAACATCTGCTCTTTGAACAGGTCCACCACCATTTGCTACAATTTCTAATTCACTTAAATCAGCGCTTAAAGCCTGTATCTCACTTTGTATTTCATAAGGTGATCTCCCGTGTTCATCAGTTGGTACACAAGATAAGATTTCATGCATATTGCTCAAAGCCTGCTGAAATCTACCTGGTTGAATTATTTGGCTTTCAAGTAATATACCAACTGGGTCTACACCCATAACATCTGTTTCATATTGAATTGCCATTGTATTCCTCCCACTATTTCTTTATCAAATATGATATTTATACCGTAATCTTTATATAGTATATTAACTTAATGTTATTATAATAACAAAATAGAGAGTAAACTGTTATGGTAACAATAAGTCAAATAACAAAGAAAATAATTGAATCAAGGCCAACACTACAAGAGGCTTTAATCGAAGACGTCATTAGCTTTGCCAATCTCGCAGAGAAACTTCAGCCAAGAATAGAAAAAGAAATAGGTCATAAAGTCAAAGCATCAGCCATTAACATGAGCATCAGAAGATATGCAGAAACCCTCAGAAAAAAAATTATTATTCCCAAAACCCTTAAATTAACATCAGAGTTAATCATGAAAACCAATCTGTGCGATGTCACAATTACAAAATCACCTTCTGCTCTGGATGAAATCAAAGAACTTCACAAGCTAGTTGATTATAAAAAAGGAGAAACTCTGAATGTAATCCAGGGAAACTATGAAATCACAATTGTTGTATCTCAAAAATACTTAAACGAACTTAAAAATATTTTCAGAAAAGAAAAAACCCTTAATATAGAGAAAAATCTGGTTTCTCTCACGCTCACACTGGATAAAGATTTTATCTACACGCCTGGTATCCTGGCATTAGCCACAAGAAAGCTCTCCTGGGAAAACATCAATGTGTTTGAAAACATTTCAACAATGACAGAACTCATATTCATAATTGCAGAAAAAGACGCTGTCAGAGCTTACAATGCATTCCAGGAAATGCTGAGTGAGCATAAAGGGAAATGAAATTTAATCAGTACCTAAAGCAACTTTTAAAAACAAAACAAGATTAACTTATTCTCAGAATGGTTCAAAACTATTTATTTGTATGCCAAGTTAATAAATTTCGCAGTCCTTATGCAGCAGAATGGCTAAAAGATTATTGTGCAGAAAACAAGATTGATGCTAATGTTAAATCTGCTGGCCTTGAATCAACTCATACAATAAAATTAACGCAAGAGCATGTTGACTGGGCAGACACCCTGCTAGTTATGGAAAAGTACATGAAAAAAGCAGTTGCGAATAATTTTTATGTCCAGAAAAGCAAAAAAATAATCAATCTCAACATCCCAGACATATTTACTTGGGTAAGACAGACTGAAGCGCCTTATAATCCTGATGTAAACCCAAAAAAAGCCGTTAAAATTCTAAAAAAAGGATTTAAGAAATACAAATACAGACGTAAATTTAATACAGACTTCCTGCACAAAGTTCTTGAAGGAAAACTCGAAAGAATAATAAAAAAATAAAAAATAACAAAATAAAAAATAATTTTGAATATTTTTCTTAAAAAATAAGAAAAATACTTTAATAAATCTTATACGGTCCATCCTTGCTTGGCTCAAGGTCAATGCTGTTCACACTGTCTAAGTCATCAATGTTATTGATTCTTAGCAAGGTTGGTGACTTTGTGTAAAGCAATTCTTCAATGTATAAGCTTCGCTCTACTAGCTGGCCATAATACCTGCTTGTTCCTCTTGCCATGGAATGGTCAACAATTCCTCTAATATCAATGTCATCCTTGGTTATCTTGAAAACCATTGCGCCGTTATAGCCCTGCGTGTTTTCACCATCCCATCTATAATCATAGCTATAAACAGGTATTACAAGCAGTTCTTTTTCTTTTGAAAACAAGAATGCTTTGTGCTCAAACTCTGCTGTACTCTGGGCGTATTTTTCATCTGTAACAAACTTTGCAATCTCTTTTGGATTCTCAACATCACTTACATCAAACAAGCTAATCTTAAGTCCTTGGGTTCTTCCTTGTTCTGTTGCATCTCTGCCAATTCCTATTATTGTATCTTTGTCATATGGGTGCAGGTATCTGCTGAATCCAGGAATCTTTAATTCTCCAAGCTCTTTGATGTTTCTTGGATTAGACAAATCTATTACAAAGAATGGATCAACCTGTCTGAAAGTAACCATATACAATCTGTCTCCCATGAATCTGGTTGAATAAATTTGCTCGCCTTCTGCCATTCCTTCATGTTCATCAAGAACTTCCAAATTCTCATTCAGAGTATAGATATTATTGGTTGATTCTGTTCTTTCCTTGTCAAATCTTGACCATACAGGACTTACAGTTGTTGCAATTCTAAAGACATCTTTGTATTCATCCATTGAAAACTGATTTAAGATATGGCCTGGTACTTTGCCATCAGCATCAATCCTTATCACACTTTTATCCACACTAATTTTATGAATCAAAGTATATTCTCTGTATTTGTATTTCTCAAGCTCAATCTGAACTTTTTCTTCTATTCTGTTCTGTAGTTCTTCCTGCTCATTTGGATCAAGGTACTGCACATAAGTCTGAATTATCTGCATTATTTTAGATTCTTTTTCGCTCTGAGACAATACCTCATTATCTGTTTTCTTAATTTTTGCAACAAGCATCTGGTCTGCTGTTGTAAGCTCATCTATCATCAAATCAATTGTGATCTTCTGGGTGATCTCCCATTCATTAATATATTCTGTATATGTGATGAAGATGTTGTTCTGTGACATATACATATTCTGACTTCCTTCAACTGCAATTGTTTTTGAACTAAGGTCAGCAGATGGCCTTGCAATGTCTATTGCATGAATATTTGCAAACTGTGCTGATTGATATGGTATTGGATAGTAAAAGATGTCTCTTATAGGAACAGTTCTTACAACAGTATCTTCAACAATCACTGGCGTTGGAAAAATTTCCCTGTATTCTGGTCGTGTTGTTGTTACAAAATAAACATAGTCATCTATCATTCTTGACTCAAAATAATTGCCTTCAAATTTATATTCTTTAACCAACTCAGGATCTGATTTATCAGAGATATCATATATATTAAAGAAAGTCATGCCCTGTCTTGGTGTGAATTCAATTTTCTTGAAAAAGTCAAGGTCATAATAATTTCCAAACACAGCTAATTTATCTCCATTGACAAACAAGCTGCTTGGTTGGCTTTTAAAATCAATTGTAGAAACAATCTCTGCATCTTCACCTGGATAAGCTTTGATAATGAACAAAGTGTTTCCAGTTACAGTGTATATATATTGGCCGTCTGTTTTGATTATGTCTGCCTCATCAACGCCAGCAACCTGAATATTGGTTTCTGAGAAATCAATATTAGCCTGAGCCTCACCTGCGGCTGTAGGAGCGGCAACTGCTTTGAAATTAGCAGATTCTTCCATAGCCACATCCATGGTTTCAACCATCAAGCCATCCCTCATCATGCCTCCTCCATAATAAACATTTTGCTGAGTGGATTGTTCTTTTACAAAGTCATTGAACTCTGCCAAAGACTTAAAACTCTGCGAACTTACTTGTTCATTTGGATCAAACACTTCAATAGAATCATATGTTCCTGTGGTGGTTCCAGTTCCAGTGCCTGGACCAGGTCCTGGTAGTATTGGTTTGCATCCTGCTAAAAAAAGAACTGCAACTAGCGCTAAAATTCCCAATAACATAATTGTTGTATCAGATATTTTTTTTCTCGTCATAAAAGTCACCTTTTGTTTGTTTTTTTAATATTATTTTTTTGCATTTTTAATGTTTTAATCCATTTGTATGTGCAAGCTTATTAATATACTTTGTTTAGACTTTGATTTAACTTGAAGTTATGAACAAAAAACTGAAAAAAAATAGGAAGGGAAATAGTTTTCCATGATTTATGTTCTTTTATGCTTTTACGAGCCAGATATTTTCGATAAGCATATAAAATGTGATATATATCTCATGTATATGTGGGTAGCTAGAATGAAGATTATAGATGGAAAAGGGGTTTTTGGTAGTCGAGCTAAGAAATTCAACATTTCACTCGCTTCCTATCCTGTTTTAGTGAGGAAGAAAGGAGATTATCTTTTTGTTGATTCAGTTTCTTTGCTTTTCGGAGCTGAGAAAAACAAGAATGATTTTATCAAAGATTTGAAAAAAGCTGATGAAGTAGTAAACTTAGAGGTAAAAAACGACCTCATCATATCACAAGTTAAGGATCCAAAGGAATTAGAACCCGCATATACTACTAATATACTTAATCTAGAGCCAGTTTTAATTGATGCAAAGGGAAATAACTTCTACACCATAGGCAGTTGGAAAAGAGAGGAACTAAACAAATTCTTATCTTTTCTTGACAAAAATTATGAGGCAAACATATTAAAGGTAGAAAAAAAGATTATTTCTAATTTCTACTTAATAAATCTGAGGCCTGAATTAACTAAAAGACAAAAGAAAGCCATTGAATTAGCTATCAGAGAAGGATACTATAATTATCCCAGAAAGACAAGTGTGAAAAAATTAGCAAAAATGTCTAAAATATCTTTCTCAGCATTTCATGCGCATTTAAGAAAAGCAGAGCAGAAACTTTTACCAGTTTATCTTGAAAAGTGATATATATCGCTAGAAATAATATATATTTGTTTCTATACCCTAACCTTATGGAATCAGGATGTGCTGTGACTTTTGAAAAATACGAAATAAAGGAACGCCCAGAGAAGGCTGCTGTAATTGATTATGTAACCAGGCAGGAAAGAGCTGTAAGCGAACCTTTTGTCGTGAGTTTAGCAGAGCTGTTGATCGAACCATTTGGGATAAATAACCGCAAAGTACTTGAAAGAGTTAGGAGAGTAAACTCTCACTTTGATGTTTTTGTCCACCATCTTGATGATGTCAAGGATAACCCTGCCAATGGAGCTGCATCTGCACATGCAGCAGTTACTAGTCTGATTAGTGGGATAAGGGATATAAGGTGCGTCAACCAAAAAGATATGCTCTTTCACAGGTTATTCAGCTATTGGCAACAAGCAAGTGAAGGAGAAAGGCATCTCTGGAGGCATCATGGGAAATTAATTCCTTATGATTCTGAAGACTTTTTAATGTTGGGAAAAAGAGGGGCAATGGCTAAAACCTCTATTGCTCTCTATGCCGATGCTTCAAATAACGATTTACCTGTTTTAAATCTTGAAAAAGGTGTTGAAGAGGGGGCGGTTGCTGTTCAATTATGTGATGATATTTTTGACTGGGAAAAAGATTTAGAATCTGGAATTTATACGCAACCTATTGTTTTAGCATATCAAGAAAGTGGGAATTTAAATAATCATCAAATAGAACGAGCGGTATTTTCTTCTAATGTGTTCCCTGTATTAGTAAAAACAGCAAATTCTTATTTAACCCGGGCGGGGAAAAGATTTGAACTGGCATCAGCAAGTAAACTGACTTCTTGTGTTTATAGAATGAGGGATAATTTAACTCATCTAATAGAATATTTAGAAGAATTGAAAGGAAGCGGAATTGAGAATAATTTAACTCAGAGAATAAGAGAAAGAGCCGATCCCTTGCTATTGCTACACTAGTTTGTTAAGATTACAATAATTTTTAAAGCTATCAAAAATAATAATTCTTGAAGTTAACAAGAATTCTTGAAGTCGCAAATCAAAGATTTGCTCCTTTCAATTTTACTTGAAGTTATACTCAGAAAACTAAAAAAAAGTGAAAAAATAATAAAAAAAGAAAGAGAAATAATTTAACAAAGGTGTGAGGGTTGAGTATAATTATGTACTTATGCATACGCACCTGATTTTTCTTCTCCCTTAATGCTGATAATACGCTGGTCCACATTAATCTTTTTTCCTGATTTCTGAACTGCTTCACTAACAATGTGCTGAAGTCCAAAGCAGCAGGGCACCTCCATGTTCAGGAGTGTAATGTTTTTTATGGGGTTTTCTTTGAAAATCTCTGTCAGTTTGTTTGTGTAATGCTCTGCATCATCTAGCTTTGGACATCCAATTACTAGGGGTTTTTTATTAAGATAATCTCTGTGAAAATTTGGATTTGCAAATGGCACACAATCAGCAGCAATAACTAGATCTGGGTTTTGAAAATATGGTGCATGAACAGGCACGAGATTAAGCTGGACTGGCCATGTTCTTAACTGTGATTCTTGCCTCTCAGAACTTGTTGCTTTGGGTTCTGCTTGCTCTTCTTGTGAAAAATCCACCATTTTTGAGCCAGGACAACCGCAGTATTCAGGTTCTTTTTTCTTTTCCTGCCCTTCAAGAGGGTTTTTTACCTTGTTTTTCTTTAGATATTGAACAGCCTGGTTAAAGAAATTAGTCTCACCATGCTCTTTTAAATGCTCAAGATGAGCTTTTATTGTGTTGGCTCCCTGCTTGACTATGTTTGCCATAACTTTGTCTTCATTATAAGGTTCTGCTTCTCTTTCTACTACTTGCATTGCTCCTGTTGGGCAATATCCTACACAAGCTCCTAGTCCGTCACAGAAAAGGTCGCTGACTAATCTGGCTTTGTCATCAATAACTTGGAGTGCTCCTTCTGGGCAATTTGGAATACAGTCTCCGCATCCATTGCACAAGTCTTCATTTATTTCAATTATTTTTCTTAAACTCATTTTATACCTCGTTTTTATTGAATTTTATCCCCCTTTAGATTCCCCAAACATAACTAGGGTTGTTTGGGTTAATGAACATAATGGTTTTCTAATGGCTTTACAAGCTTCAAAATATTATAATCAATATTATGGCCTGTTGAACGGTCCTTATCGAATTTTGGAAGGATTATTTTATAACTCAAAATATCCTTATTCTTATTTGGAAATTCTACTAGGTCATCAATTCTCTTATATCTATCTGGCATTGGTGGAAATCCTTCTGGTGGAAGTCCTGGATTTGGAAGCCGTATTGGCATTGTTGGAGTATACATTTTTATCACCCAAATAAGTGTATGTGTATGAAATATATAAGTTCTCTCACTATAAAATATAGAAAATAATATAAAATACTTATATAAAATAGAAAAAATTTAAATATTAGCTATAACATTTCTATATGATATAAATAAGTATATAAATAAAATGTTCAAAGAAAAGCTAAATTTAGACGACAGAGACAGCATTATAATTAGCAAACTGCAAAATAACCCATTTACATCACAGGAAGACCTTGCAAAAGAGCTTAAACTATCCCAGCCATCCGTAAGTGCAAGAATACGAAAACTGAGAGAAAAAGGGGTTTTACAGCAAATCGTAGGCACCAATCTCAAGAAAATAGACCTGCCAATGGCTAAAATTGACATAAGCACAACAGAAACAGAAAGTCTGCTTAAGGAATTCCAAGGGTGTCCGTTCTTTATAAATGGCTTTGTAACATCAGGCAAACATAATCTCTGCATGCTCTTCATAGCCAAAGACTTAAAAACTCTTGAAGGCATAGTGAACTATCATCTCAGGTGCCACCCAAAAGTCAAAGAAATAGAAATGAACATAATTATTAAATCAGCAAAAGACTTTGTAGTTCCGCTTAATCTGAATGATAAACAGCAAATAACTTGCGAACAGAACTGCATAAAAGGTACCAGGAAATTTTATTAAAAAAAATACAAGTAAACTATCTCTTACCCAGCCATTGCATCCAGCCAGAAGGATCTGAAAATAATTTTTCAGAGTTTTCAAAACGTCTTTGTTTTTTTAAATATTCTATTGTCTTCTCATTCTTTAACAGATTTTCAAGGGCATCATGAACATTAGGATTTATATTAATTGAGTTCACAAAATCAATCAATGGTTCTTTTGCTTCAGAAAAAAAATCATTTCCAATAATATGATCAACATTATGTTCTAGATGTTCTAAACTCACAGAATAATCATTCATTCTTTTAGCTTCGTAAGCATTCATTTTCTTATCAAGAGAATCTAATGTTTGAATATGTGAAAAAGCCACATTCTTATTTCGTGAAGACATCATTTCATTCACATAATTTTTCCAGTCAGTACTTTCAATTGGGCTTTCCATCATAAACTTGTTTAAACGAGAATAATCCGAAGTAAGTTTTATCAGATTTTGAGCTTTTCCAACATTTATCTTTTTACTATCAAGCCCAGTACAACCATAAAATTGACTGAGATTAATCGTTCTTTGGTGATAAACATGCAAATCAATATCTATCATTCGGTCTGTAATCTTAAACATATATCTTGGAAGAGAAATATCTGTGAGATTCTCCCTTCTATCTCTACCATACTGAATAGGAGCTGTTATGATTGGGGCTAAACCGCAAAAAAAAGTCCCTACAGTAACTAAGGTAGCACCAAAGTATGCTCCGAATCCAAGTGCAACATCCACTAATGGTTTTATATCTGACATTATACTAAACCTGGAAAAACATTTGAATATTAAAATGTTTCTATTAAATAATAACAAAAAAACACAGCCAGATTTATAAATACTCAAGGATTTCTTTTCTTTTATGGATTTAGAAAATTTATCTTTAGTAGAAGGTCTTCCACGCGAAGCCATAGAATCAAAACTTAAAGAAGCAGAAATTAACTATTCAATTTTAGTAGAAGATAAAAATACTGGAAACAGGCCTTATTTCCGTTCTTGCTTAATCTATTTCAATCCAAAATTTATTCCAGGGCAAAGACCTAAAAAGATAGACAAGCAACAAATAATAGATATTCTAGGATTTCCAGACCATTTTCGTGATCCCAACTATTACTATTATGCAAAATACAAGATGCTTCCAAACTTCGATATTTCTGAGCTAAACGGCAAACTAACTTTTAAAGACGGTCTCTTAATAGAATCTACTTCAATAAACTTCTAAATATTAATTTAAAGAATAAAAATATTTTATTTCTTCTCAGTAAAACCGCACTTGCCGCAGGTTGCCCTGTCTTTATGCGCAGCCATAAAAATTCCTGGTCCGCACTTTGGACAAGTATGATTTTTTCTTTTGATAGAACCGCCGCTCACATCATAAACATTAGCCACTTTACTGGCTGCTTTTTTCTTTTTTGGCTTTTTGCCTTTTCTTTCTTTTCCTTTACCTTTCTTTTTCTTAGCCATTTTAAAATCTCGTTTTTTATTTTTAAATTCAAAAATTTAATTTTTGTATTTTTTTTTACCTGTAATCATTATTTCTTTTCTTCTTTTGCTTCTTCTTTCTTTTCTTCCTTCGGAGCGTCTTCCTTTTTCTCCTCAGGTTTTTCTTCTTTTTTTGGTGTTTCAGCAGGAGCCGGAGCAGCCGGTGCAGATTCAGATTCTCCTTTTTTGCCTTTTGGAACTCCTCGTTTAGCCAAATAATCAGAAGCAACATCTTTCATGGTTTTCTCATTATCATAAACATCAATCTCAAGCACAGCAGATGTTGTGCCATAATCAGGATTAACAAGTTTGACAACAACCAGATCTTCTTTTACATTAAGTTTTTTTGCAATTTCTTTTTTTATATTTGCTCTGCTGGGAGTCTTATTATCAAATCCAATCTTAGCAGATATTTCTCTTCGATTTAACAAGGGTTTTTTCTCATCACTGATTATTTGTATATTCATAAGGCATCACTTATCTTACTTTAATTGCGTATTCTCCGTCTCTTTCTATATTCATCTTCTTTGCAATCTCGGATTTCTTGATACTTAGAAAATGAATTCTTCCCTGCCATACTGTGGCAGCTGATTTTTTCTTGCAAACAGGACAACTGTCAGCTACAAAAAAAGCTTTACATGTTCTGCAAACTTGCTTTTTCATATGATCATCTCCTTATTTCTTCTTATCTTCAGGCTTGGCTGCTTTTTTAACTTTGCCTTTGCCTTCTGCAAGATCTGGTTCTACCCATTCATCTTTGCCAAGACCAGCTTGTCTCATTGTAAGGCCAAGCTTTGGGTTTGCAATATCCTTATATGATACAGCAATGATTCTTGCCCTGCATTTGTCACCTACCTTAAGGTTTCTCTTGGATTCTTTTCCCTGCAAAGCTTTGTCTTTGCTAAAACTAACATAATCATTCATTGTCTGACTAATGTGAATCATTCCATCAATAGGCCCCATGGAAAAAAAGACTCCAAAGTCAGCAATATCCTTAATCTTGCCTCTGATAACTTCCTGTATTTCAGGCTCAAATGTTATCAAGTTAAAGGTTGTCTCATAATAAGATGCGCCATCTCCAGGAATAATAATGCCTTCGCCAACATCATCTATGTCTGAAACATCAATAACCAAACCCAGGTCCTTGGAAATATATCCTGAGTATTTGTTCTTGATTTCGCCTATTATTGCTAATTTTATTTCTTCTCCAAACTTATCTGGAGGAACTCTGATGTGGTCTTTTACTTTTACTGTGTAAAACATTATGTTATCACCAAGTATTTTTTTTGCCTTAACCCAATGATTTTAGCCCCTTTTTCCCTTACTCTTTGCCTCAGGGCCTTATCCTGGGTTGCTATGAACGTATTACAGTCTGACTTTTTCACTATAATATCATCCACACTCTTATTACTCCCGAAACTACGTAGGGTTTTTAAGTTTTTCTGTATTGTCAGGACGAGAGCAAGTTTTGCAGCAAATCTGTCTTTTTCCTTGCCAACCACTGTTAATTTGTTAAGCTCACCAATAGTTCTGTCAACTATGCACATCTCATGCGGCTCCATGACCAAATCATTTATCTGCGTGAATATATCTACTTTGAACTGGCCAGGTATAAGCAGGAAATTCGTGTCAATAATTACTATTTTCTTCATGCATCATAGAGTAGAACAAGGGTTTTAAAAGCTTGTGGAAAAAATAGAATAATAAAAGAAAAAATATAAAAAAATTATAAGGAAATCATAATTTCTTTGCAATCACAAAGAGCAGGATGATTTCAATTATCATTGCTGGAATTGCAAGCAGTATTGCTCCCAAAGCCAAAATCACTGTGATTGATGCTGCTCCTCCAATGATTTCCAGCACGCCTGCAGCTGTTGCCAGGCTGCCAAATTTCTTTTTAAGTTTGAGTAAAGCTATTCCAAACAACAGAGTTGCTGCTCCTGAAATAATCACTAAAGATATTATTGACAAAATAGTAGTTATCTGAGGTGCAAACAACAAAATTATCTGAAACACTGTAGCCAATGCAGATGCGAAAATCATAATAAAAGAAGCTTTTATCAACAAAGGAATTTTTAGTTCTCTTCCTGTAATGATAAATCCTCTTACAAATAATGCAGTAAACAAAAAGAACAGCAGGTAAACCAAGATATACATCACCATAAATCCTGATGTCATCTGCTTTGTAAACTTAAGCAATTCAAATCCTCCCAAAGGAAAAGCAAATATCAGTGTAATAATTCCAAAAATAGCAGAAAGTTTGATTTGTTTTTGTAGTTTTGTTTTATTTTCTGGTTTTGGTTTATTTTCTTTTTTTGAAATATTCAAAATCTTTGATTTTGTTTTATTTTCATGTTTTATTTTATTTTTTGTTTTTTTGGCCATTTTCAAATAACATATTGAGAAAGGTAATATATAAAGTTAATGATTTATATTAATGAATCTTCTTTTTTCTCAGCCTGAAAAAGAGTATACTCAAAATCCAACACACTAGAATATAACAGTAACTCTTCATGATGTGCAATAGAACATGCAAGTCCTACTGACTGATAATCCCTCATTTCGGAAACCTTATTAACATGACGCATCATATATCTTGATCTTTGATCCTGCAATATGTTATCATCTAAACAAAAAATATCTACTGTGGCTTCTAATAACTCCAAAACCTGGTGAGTTTCCTTAACAAGTTCAGAATCATCTAATTTTCTCAACTTTTTTTCCAAAAAGTCTTTTTTTTCAAGCAGATTAAATATTTTATCTGATAAGTTACCTTGCTTTTTCAAAAGTGTCTTACTGTCAGCTCCAAAAACAGGAAAAGGTATGATTCTATAGAATTCATTACCCTTATAATAATTTACAAAATATGATTTTTCTAATGGAGTAAATGTTTGGGGGATGTATTCAAAAAAAACAGCATCAAGCAGATCTTCTTCATAAATATTTATAAGCAGATTAGTAAGCCTTGCCTCAATAAAAATATCATCAGGCACATATTCAAAGTGATAGAGTTGTTTATCCATATTTTGAAAGGTATAGTACTTGAGTTAATAAAACTTTTCAAGAATTCACAGAATTCACAGGCTCAAGATCCTCATTTAGCTCAATATTGTGTTTTTTTCTGACCCACTCAAGAGTATTAATAAATGACTGCAGTGCTATGATATGAAAACTATGCGCCCATGCCAAAGGCCTGTTCTCATTGGGCTTGCCTCTTGAATAAAGCTCAGGAATACATCCATCAATCATCAGGCTGTCGATTTTCAAAAGATACTCTTTTGATTTCTTAAGATGAACCAAAGACTGTTCAAGATTATCCTTGCCCCACTCTGCAAGCTTATTATGAACTATTGCAAGCCATGCAAGGCCCAGCGGCCATTCAGCCTCATTGCCTTTGGGATTCTTCTTATCTGAATTAAAGTAATTATCTCCTTCATATCTTATAACGCCATGCTCTCTCAAAAGCTTAGTCTCTACATTATTCAGAATAGTGAGTTTCATCTCGTCATCAACAATATTATAAGGCCAGATAAGTGACAGCTGTGCAAGGTCACATTCTCTTGATTGAGATTCTCTTGGCAAGAGTTCTTTTATTTTCTGAGGTCCTGTATCAAAATATCTTTCAGAAACAGGAACAACATCTGCCAAGTCTCTGTCATGCGCATATTTATATTTATAGTGACCTGCATCAAACCACATGGTCAGTCCTGCAAGAACTGCTCCCAGGCTTGAGGAATGCACTTCAGGTCCTTCTTCCCACATCCCAAAATCAGGATAGGTTTCCCAGCGATAATTAAACAAATATTGTATTAAATCCTTAATAAGTTCTCTTTGCTCATCTGTCTGAAGAACATTATGTCCTTTTTGTATTAAATCTCCTGTTTTGTACAAGAAGAATCCTATAACATCAAGCTGATGATGACCCCAATCAGGAGATATTTCCTCAAGAGTTGATGGATGATATCTTGCATGCAGGGCCCATTTCTCTGGAAGCTTTCTTATAGCTGCACATATTAGTTCGCGGTGCTTGAGCATTATGGTCATGATTAATTCAAAACTTTTGAGCATGTGTTCCATGTTGCCCAGATATTCGTTTGCATAAGTTGCATACATAATATCTCTCAGCCAAAAAACATTATAGCGCCCTGTACCATCTGCCTTGCCAGGATTAGGAGAAGCCAAGTATCCTCCGTTAATTAATCTAAGAGTTTCAAGTTTTTGAAAAGATTTCTCTATCCTTTGACTTCTTGGATTTAGAAGAGAGTTCTCACCATACCTCATGTTAAAGGTGATTTGATGGTTGTATAAAAATTTTATTGTTTGGTAAGCTTTAAATAAGAGTTAATATTTTTATTTTTATATGACAGTATACTCCCACTCAAGAATATCTTCTTTTGAGCAATGCCCTCTTAAGTTCAAGCTTCATTATATTGATGAGGTTGAGTCTGAGATTGGAGAGGGTGTTGAAGCATTTTTAGGTTCACGTGTTCATGATGTTCTTGAGAAGCTTTACAAAGACCTGAAATTTGAAAAAATTAACACCCTGCCTGAACTGCTTGAATTCTATAACTCTGAATGGGAAAAAAACTGGAATGAAAACATTTTGATTGTCAGAAAAGAATATGACAAGGAAAATTACAGGCAGATGGGTGAGCGTTTCATCACAGATTATTATAATCGGTACAAGCCTTTTGACCATGACAAAACCATTGGCCTGGAAATGAGGATTGTTATTGATATTAATGGCAAAAAAATTCAGGGTTTTATTGACAGGCTTGCTTCTAAAGACGGTGTTTATGAAATCCATGATTACAAGACCGCCAACACCCTGATGACTCAGGAAAAAGCAGACGAAGACAGGCAGCTCGCACTTTATGCTATTGCTGTAAAAGAAATGTTTTCTGACTGTGAAAAAGTAGAACTTGTCTGGCATTACCTTGCTTTTGATAAAGAAATCAGGAGCACCAGAGAAGATGAAGCTCTTGAAGAGCTCAAAAAAGAGGTTTTGAAAGCCATAGAATCAATTGAAAGTGCTGAGAATTATCCTGCAAAAGAATCTGCTCTTTGCGACTGGTGTGAGTACCAGCCAGACTGCCCCAACTTCAGGCATTTGTTTGAAGTTGAAAAGAAAACTATTGAAGAATTCAAGGACGATGATGGTGTAAAGCTTGCAAATGAATATGCTGCATGGAAAATAAAAGAGCAAAAAGTAAATGAGAAAGTTAAGGAAATCAGGGACAAAATATTTGCGTTTGGAGAGCAGAAAAAAGTTAACAAGGTTTATGGTTCTGACACTGCTGTAACAATCTGGCAAAAAGATTGTGTTAAGTTCCCAGGAAGAACAGATGAAAGACATGCAACTTTTGTTGAACTATTGAAAAAAGAAGGTTTGTGGGATGAGTTCACCACATTAGATAAGTTCAAACTTGAGAAAGCATTTGAAAATCTCGATATAGATCCTGAAAAAATGCAGGAGCTTGCCAAGTTTGGCAAAAAAGAGCTGATTAAAAGATTGTATATGAGAAAAAGATAATTAAAGAAGATAATTAAAAATAATTTATTTAATTTAACATCTTATCAACAAGAGAAGTGACAATTCCATTTCTATTTCTTTCTTTTCCAGATTCGTCAGTAAGGCTTGCCACGATGATTAATCCTGGCTGGATTTCCTGGCCTTTTTCTTTTATCAGTTCATCTAATTGCTTTTTTACTTCAGGATCATAATGAGTCATGAATTTTACAGCAGTCCTATAATAGAAAGGATCCAGTCCTGCCATGTAAGCTATGTCTGCTCCTTCAATACTTTCTCTGCCTCTAAACTTTCCTTTTTTAGAAAGGCCATAGCAAGAATTATGCTCAGTCAAATATGAACTTCCATGATAATTTGTTCCTTTTACAAAAAAGGCAGTATCACTCATTATATTAATAAGAAAGTAAGATAAGTATTAATAATTTGTCAAAAAAAAACATAATATTAATAATTTAATCTATTAGTAAAGTATCTGATTCACTGCTTCTTTTGTAATCACCCTGTGCAAGAGTGACTCCAATTGTCTCATAATGATGCAGAGTTCTTACTAAATCCATCTCTTGAATAGGAGTTTTTTCTGTTATTTTTTTCATTTCATCAAGCATGATTTCAAGATTAATAAACCTATAATCTCTTGTTACATCAAATAAATCAGAAACCTGCAAAAGAACATTCCATCCCTGGACTCTTTCTTGATGATTCATATTCTCAAGCATAAAATAACTGGTAGGTATCCAGCAGGGATGCATTGTTATGCCACAAAACAATAGATTAACTTTTTCTTTTTCATTATCTTCTGTGCCTTTTGGAACATAATAACTAATAAGTGCTCCAAAATCTTTGTCATCATACTCAATTTCACATCCTCTGCATGTAAACATTTTAATCATTCCTCCTTACATAAACTGCAAATAAATCTTTAAGTGCGCCCTGATGATAGCAAGGCAGGCATTTATCACTAGCATTTAGTTCTTCCAATGTTGGTCTTCTCAGATAAACATCTTTTTCCACATCTGTTACTATTTCATTTTCACTCAATGCTTCCACTATATCAACTGCTCCGCGATGGTCAACAATTCTATCGTGTCTTTTCCATTCTTTTTCAATTTCTTCAATTGGAATTTTATCAAGTTGAGGTCTGAAAAATTTTTCTAAATTTATCATTTTAATCCTCCTTTTCCTCTTTTAATAATGTTATTAATTGATCTTGAGCTTTTTCATCAGGATAATCAGTATAATCTCCTTTTTTTCCTTTATACCATTTCCTTGCAAACACACCTTTTCCCACAGTGATGTTATATGCAGGTTCTCTTATTTCTTTTTCCTGGCTATAATTTTTTATATATTCTGCTGCTTGTATCATGTTAGGAACATGTTTTACAAAACCATCTGTTCTTGGCTGGTCTAACTCATAGTCAATTGAATAGTCTTCAAGCCTGCCATTAGTATAATTTCCAACAATCTCAATATTAACCTTTGTCATGCAAAAGGGGTACTTATTCTTATTTTTAAAGTCTTCTATAAATTTTTAAATTCAGCCAACACTACATAATTTTTAGTATGATTTTAAGACATATTATTAGCACAAAACAATTTTTAGATACATCTCTTCTTGACAAGATTTTCAGATTAGCTGATAAAATGGAAAGCAGGGAAAAAGCAAACACACTCCCGAACTATCTGAGAAACAAAATAATGGTGGCTGTGTTTTATGAGCCAAGCACAAGAACCAGGTTTTCTTTTGAAGCAGCAATGTACAAGCTAGGAGGTGAAGTTATAACAACAGAGAGTGCAGGACATTTTTCATCTGCAATAAAAGGAGAATCTCTGACAGATTCAATCAAAATCATTAGTGGATATGCAGATGTTATTGTACTTAGGCATCCTACAAAAGGTTCTGCCAAAATAGCAGCAGACGTGTCTGAAGTTCCTGTTATCAATGCAGGCGATGGCACAGGAGAACATCCCACTCAGGCTTTGCTTGACATATATACTATTGAAAAAGAACTTGGACGACTAGAAAATCTAAACATTGCTCTTGTAGGAGACCTGCTCAATGGAAGAACAATCCACTCTTTGCTTATTCTGCTTTCTCTTTACAAAAAAATAAAATTTTATTTAGTTGCTCCAAAAAAACTTCAGCTGCCAAAAGAATACAAAGAACACCTGAAAAAGAAAAAAATTACTTTTGAGGAAGTTGAAGATGTGCAGCAGGTTCTTGACAAAGTCGATGTTCTTTACATGACACGAGTTCAAAAGGAACGGTTTAAAACAGAACATGAATATAATCAGCTCAAAAGTTTCTATGTGATTGACAAGGCAGCATTAAAAAAACTTAATAAAAAAGCAATAATCATGCATCCATTGCCAAGAGTGATAGAGATAACACCAGAAGTTGATAAAGACAAGAGAGCTGCTTATTTCAGGCAGGCAAAAAACGGATTATACATAAGAATGGCTCTTCTTAAGATGATTATTGATGGCTTGAAGCATTGAAAAAGAAACCCTGACAAAATTAGAAAGGTGCAAATTTCATATTAGCTTTCTGAATCGCCTTGAATAACATATCATAATTATTATTTGCATTCCAAACCAAAAACGAGGTGCTTCCACCGTCATACACAGCCTGTATTTCATCCATTATATATTCTATAGAATAAGTCGGAGTATTCCATCCAAATGCCTGTATCCAAGGTCTTACAACAACATTCTTCTCTTTTGCCATTTTATTGGCTTTTTCTACACTCGAAGAAATTACTTCATAGGGATGATTTTGTGGTTTTTCAAAGCCAAAATTACCTGTTGTGTAATGAGAAGGGTATAACATAGGTGAAATAACATCAATAGACTCTAACAAATCTAAGAATGAATGACCTATTCCAAGGTCTCCTGAATTATAAATTGAAAACCCAAAAATATCAATACCTACTTTTACATCATACTTATCTGCTATGAGCCATGCATCATTAAGAAACTTCTGTAGCACTTGAATTTTTGAAGTATCTGGTTCTTGATGTGAATAAACCAGATTTTTATGCGCAGGAAACCTAATATAATCAAACTGGATTTCATCAATACCTGCTTTGCAAACTTCTTCCAGAATATCAAGATTATATTTTTGAACTTCTGCAGAATTAGGATCTGCCCAAGGAACATAAGATTTAGCCATCTCTCCTTTCCACACTTCACCATTTTGATTATGGATTGCCAAATCCGGTCTTTTTTTTGCCAGAATAGGATCATTAAAAACAACATGACGTGCAATAAAATAAATATTCTCATCATGAAATTTCTTGATAAACTTTTCCAGGTTTCCAAGAGCACTGTATTTTGATTCAATTGTTTTTGCCAAATCATTCTGAGTATTGTAAAGAATCTCGCCCGCATTGCTCTTGATATCAACAACAACAGCATTCAAATTTGATTGTTTCATATTATCAATAAGTTCTTCAAGTTTATCTTTATTTCTGGTATTCCAAGAATATAGAAATACTCCTCTCACTTCTTTATAATCTGGTTTTTTGCTTTCCTGCTTTTTTATAGCACTGGTTTTAAGTTCTATTTTATCCTGTTGCGGCAAAGTTGTTGTTTGCTTTGCAGACATTGGCGCGTAGCTTAGAAATGCAGATAAGATAACCGCAGGTAATATTGTTTTTTTTATTCTTTTAAAAAGATTCATCTTGTTTCTGCATAGAGACTTATTACTATAAACTTATTCTGAGTAATAATAGATATATTATTATTGGAAAAGCCCTTTATAATCTTTTTGTTTTGTTTTGTTTTATTTGTTTTATTTTGGTTTAAATTCCAAAACCTTTATATACCTATATTATTATGAGTACAATATCAAAAAAAGTGTTAGAAAAAGAGGTGAAACATTTTGAAGATTGTTCTTAAGAAAACTCCCAAGAATCCGATTATCATAGAAGGCTTTCCAAGCTTTGGCCTGGTGGGAACAATCACAACAGAGTTTCTTCTTGAGCACTTAAAAGCAGAACTTATTGGAGAATTCCATTATAATGAATTAAGCCCTGTTGCAGCAATTCACAAAGGCAAACTTATCAATCCAATGGCAATTTGGTATGTTCCTAAAAAAAACATAGTTATTCTTCACACCATCCTTAATGTTAAAGGTTTTGAATGGGAGATTGCAGAAGCAGTCATGGATATGGCTAAGAAAATGACTGCAAAGAAAATCATAAGCCTGGAAGGAGTAGCAACAGATGACCCAAGCGGTGATATAAAAGCATATTATTATGGAGATAAAAAACTCGAGGAATGCGGGGCAAAGCCTGTAAAAGAGAGCATTATCATGGGTGTGAGTGCATCATTAATGTTAAGACATAAAAACATAACCTGCTTGTTTGCAGCTGCCCACAGCCAGCTTCCAGACAGCAAAGCAGCAGCAAAGCTTATTGAGATTCTTGACAAATATCTGGGCTTGGAAGTTGACTATAATCCACTGCTAAAACAAGCAGAAGACTTTGAAGACAAGATAAAAAAGATTATGCAAGGCAGCAACAAGACTCTGCAGGAAGCAGATAAAAAGAATATGAGTTATCTTGGTTAATTCGTCTTATAGTTTCTTCTAATATTTATTAAGTTCAATAAAATGCCCCTTTCTCGACAGTGAAAGTAGGGAGTTTTGTCTAGAATTTCCAACCTTCTGTTCTGAACAGGGTTATTACATCAATAGCTTCTATTGACATTTCATTAGAAACAAACGGAATATTTTCTCTATTCCCTCTTGTTTTTTCTTCAGTTACTACAATTCTCTTAATTTGAACTAGAGTTTTTTGAACGCTGGTACTCATTTCAATAGCTAATGCTATAACCTATGGATCAGCATCATATTTTCTATCTGCATCAATAAGTGAGGGATGCATATTTAGAATTTGCTGAACTAATTCTATTTGTTTTGGTGTGGCTTCTTTAAACATTTTTCTTTGCAATTTTGCCCACTTAGTTAATTGATCATCATTCTGATTAATCTCATTAAAAACTTCTTTAGGAGCAATTAGGCGACCAGCAGTAACAAGGCTTTCCAACTTTTTCCAAACACTAGGATAAACATCCAAGGGATTTTCTCTGTTCAGCTTCACTAATGATGAAGTGTCAATAATGTAACAATTTGAAGTCATTTTTTCGCCTTTGCCAGAACCTTGTCAAAATTTTTTGATTTGATGGATAGGTAATTCAATGCATCTGTATAAGTAATGAATTCTCTGTCATAATTATGAGCGACAAGCGAAATAAATTTATTTCCCATTTCTGCAAGTGTTTTCCTATCAGATGATACTCCTCCACCTCCTTTGGCTACTTTTTCTTTTTCCTTTTTTAAATCAGGTTTGAATTGATTAAGAATATTCTCATAATCTTTTTTCTGGATAAAGTCTAGTTTTGTCATAGATAGTAATAGCATGGCTTTGCTGACTTTATATTTCCTAGAAAGATAATTAAGGGTTTTTCTTTGAGTCAATATTGCTTTATTCTCAATAAAAATATCCTTTGCCATAGGTTTTGGAAGTAAAAACGAAGCTGAAAAAGCATTACACCATGATTCAATTTTATCTTTGCTGGATAAAGCTACATCTGGTAAATCTATAACTGATTCTCCTAATAGAATATGCCCAAATTCATGTATTAAAGAGAATAATCTTGCTTCAATGCTATCTTTTGTATTCACTACTATGATATTTGGACTATCATCCACTAATACAAAACCTCTCGCATCCTCAACAGGCATAGAAAACTGAAAAACATAAATATTCATATCTTCAAGAACATCTCTAAGATAATTGAATAGTTCGTAAGCAGTCTTAAATTTCTTCTGTTTTTCAAGTGTTAATTCAAAAAGTTCTCTATATTTATCAGCCATTTTTTCAGGACTATCCGAAATTTTTGCTTTTTCTAATTTTGTTTTAGTCTCATATTTGATATTTCTGGATAATTCCTTGCTTAATTTTTGTAATCGCCTTGTCTTTCTTAATACTAGTAATGTTTTCTTATCAAACTTATCTGCTTTCTCAGGAAGTAACCTGTAATCCTTAGGCTTTGGCTTCTCGTATTTTGGTTTTGATAGTAAAAAAGCAGCAACAGGTCTTTTGAAAATTCCTGATAACTCTTGTAACTGCTTAAATGTCGGCTTTTTCTCTCCTGCAATTATTTTCTGTATATTCGGGGTGCTTATGCCTAATCGCTTCGCCATTTCCTCATTAGTCCAGCCAGAACTATCAATAAGCCATTTTAGCACAGATAATTCAATATCCACAACTGGTGATTTTTTCGGCATTTTAGTTACCCTCATGAAATTCTTTATTAAAACAACCATCACACATCCCTGCATGCCAATCTTTGTTATGTGCTGAGATTTTCTTATTGCATTTTTTACAGTTGTAATCCATATCTTCATCATGGCCCATGTGAATAGTCTTTTCTTTCTCTTTAATTTCGCTAGGGCTTAATGTTTCAGCAAAATATCCCTCTTCCCATAAATCGTCTACTTTCATAAATTTTCCAGTTTCTTTAATATCCTTATCAAAACAGCACTTTTTATACTTTTTTCCAGAACCACAGTGGCAGGGCTCATTTCTTCCAAGCTTTCTTAATTTTTTTAATACTGTTTCCATATCCTTTCCCATTTCAGATTTCTTTTCAGGTTTATGATATTCAATATTACTTTCTTTAAGAATATCTGCAAATTTCAGTACATATTCTTCTTTTCCAAAGAAGAAAATTATACCCTGCATTATTTCAGCAAAGTACTCTTCGCATAGAAATCCATAGGTTGTTGCCAATTCATCATCCGAATCATCATAAAATACTCCTTTATTTTCTGCTAGAAGGGCGAGATTATTTTTAATCTCTGTCAAGTCCATATCATTAATTTCTTGTATTACGCCATCATATAATTTGATTACTTTCAATTCATTTTCTTTATTAAATTCGATAAAAGAGTTAATTAGTTTTTTGTTATCCACCGGCTTACCTAATAAAGAGTCATCTTTAGTCTCAAGATAATAATCAAAACAGAATTTATCTTCGATTTCCTCATATGTTTTGCCAATCAATTCTTTCATTTAATGCTATCCTCCACTAATTTAATCTCGTCCTTTGCTTCTTCCTTATCTGACATTTTTATCTTCCTTTTGCAATTCATCTTTCATAAATTGATCTATCTTTCTAGATAAAATCATGGAATTATTTTCGCAGAATTTTTTATAAGAAGCATAAATATCTTCATCTACGCTTAGAGCTACAGTTTTTCTTCCCATATAAACCCATATAATCTCATATGTTTATAAATCTTATGATTAACTGTCAAGTGAGTAGTCCGACAAAACTCAACTTTTATTAATTTGCTGAAGCAATTTTAAACAGTTCATATGAAGAAAAAGAACTTAACAGGAATTTCCATGGGGCTCAAGGAATTTTCTTTGGGTCAGGACATTTTAATTTAGCATGAGGAATATTATCTTCTTTCATATTCTTAACATCAACCTGAATGAATTTTTTTGAAAACAAATTAACAACAGCTGCCAGTATCAAAGAGTAGAGCAAAAATACAACAATCAAGTCAAGTATTATCCCCATTTGCACAGTCTGATACAAAGCCAGAGTAAATGCCACAACTGCAACAGCAATACCTTTGGGCATGTTTAAACTCATAAATAATTTTTCCTTGAAAGAAAAATCTGACTTATGCACTGCAACAAATACTGCTGCAGCCCTGCAAAGCACAAGCAGGCCAAACAAAAATAATGACTTTAAAAAGAAATCAAGAGTCAGAGGAATCTGAATCATTAATCCCACCAGAACAAATACAAGAATCTCTAATGCATTTGAAAGCATATAGCTGAATTCCTGAAGCTGGGTTTTTTCCTTGACATAAAGGTTTCCAAACAACAAGCCAAGAGTTGCAACAGCAAGCACACCATTGCCTTTAAGGTTCTCTGCCAGTATATATGCAAGCAGAGCAGCTGTGATTACAGCTACTGGAGAAAACTGGTGAGAATAAACTTTTTGCATTGTTTTGAAAACAATAAGTCCAATAAGAACACCTGCACCAACACCTACAATTATCTGTGCCAGAAAAGCAGGAATCTGGGAAATAAATGAAGAAAGAAAATCACCTGTTCCCAATTCAATGTTTTTTATGAGGTCTAAAATTAGATATGGAATAAGAACAATCAAAGGAGTGTTAATGATTGCTTCTATCTGAAGCAGTCCCATGACTTTTTTAGCTCGCTCACCAACAAAATCTTTAATCATTGCAAAAACAGAGCCCGGGTCAGTACCTACAACAACAATAGCAAATATGATTGAGAATAATATGTTCTGAACATTAATGCTGTCAAAAAACAAGAGATTTGTAAAAGAAGTAATGACTAAAATGCTGAAAAGCATAAAAAACCATATGATTCTAAGAGCAGATACAGACAAGTCATTAACTTCTTTGAATCTGAACCTTGAAGAGCCGTCAAACACAATCATCACAAGAGCCAGGACGCCAATACCTATAAGAAAAGAAGGTTCAAAAACAAACAAGGGCTGTCCATTGTAAACAATTCTTCCCAACACCAAGCCAAGAATAACTAATACCAGCATATTAGATAACTTAAGCCTTTTAGAAAGCAGAGAGCAAAGAATTCCTAATAAAAGAATAATTGCTACATTTGTAAGCACAAGTAATGCATCCATGTTCAGTCCTCTTTTTTTAGCTTTATTATTTTCTCTACTTAATCCTAATTAATTAATATTAACAATTGTTTATAAATTTTATTTTAATTTTACTTTTAATTTTAAGTTCTCTTTGATAAAACAACTTTCTCAATATTATAAGTGCCCATTTTAGGAGCTTCTAAAAAGCCTTCAAAAGCAGCTTCTGCAAGCCTGCCGCTGTTGAGCCAGTCATAAAGCCACTCATGAATATATTCAGGATCTTCTTGTTTAAAGCCGCTGCCCATATTCAGCACCCAATTTCTATTATAATATTCCTGCGAGCCAATAGGCGGAGACATGATTAATGGAAGACCAAGAGCAACATAAAACACCATTTCACTGGGCTTGCTCCAAAGAATATCTGTGTTGTGCAAAATATAATTAAAATCCTTGAAATAAGTTGGCTTATTCCATGCAAAAACAATGTACAAGTTTTTACCAAGCCTGTCTTTTAACCCCATCTTAATAATGTTTTCTCTGTAATATTCTGCAGCATCAAGATGAGTTCCTGCCACAAGATTGATTCTTATTTCATTTTTTTTGATTTTGCTTTTCAAGCTCTGTATAACTTTCAAGCCAATATCTTTTTGCGCGCCAGCTCCTCCAATCATATAAGTAAGTGTGAGCTTGTGGCTGCTTTTATTCCTATAATATTTTCCAAGTTTTTTCTTAATCACAGATTTGTAATCATGAATATATTTTTTCTTTGGGTCAAGATTAAGAAGCCTGTTTCCCAAATCTCTCCTTAAGATATGCATGCTTTTACCGCCAATGTTTTCTTTTGGCAAAGGAAATCCAGTAAGAATCAGCTTGTTTTTTGGCAGACCATATTGCTTAAGTCTTTTGAATGTGTGCTCTGTAGGAGCAAGATAAGTTACTTTTGCATGTTTTGAATCAATTGGCAGCCATGCACGATTAATATCTGTGTCTGTAACAACACAAAAAGCATTTTTCATATTATTGTATTCTGCTGCAAGAGCAGAAATAAAATGAGTTGTAACCATTGGCCTGCCTGAACGCTTTATATGCTCAATCAAACCCAGGCCCAGCTTCTTTTTTTTAATCAAATGCTCAAGGTAACGAGCCTGAATATTTGGGCTTGACAAATCTCTGCTGGGATAAAAATCTTCAATTGACTGAAACTTGTCATAAAGCTTGAACAAATAATCCCCAAAAATAGGAAGAGAAGTAAACCTGCTCACGCTTTCATAAAAATCTTGGTTTCTTTTCCAGATGCGTTTTTCCTTGTCACCAACCAACTTGTCGCTGTTAATAGTGATAATTCTCTCATAAGCAATATCCTTTAAGGGATAAGCAGCCCTTTGGTGGCCATATCCCATGTCCATAGTAACAACCCACGCCTTTTTCAACCAAAACACCTCTTTTTAATATTAAACTATGAAAGAGAGTATAAAAAGGTTTTGCTCAGAAAGATTTTTAAATATCTCTATTTCCTATACACTATAGGTGTTAATTATGAAAGTATTGGTTTCAGGGGGAGCTGGATGCATAGGAAGTCACACTGTGAAACAGCTTCTTGAAAAAAGGACATGAAGTTGTTGTTTTTGACAACCTGAGCACTGGCAGTGAAAAGCTTGTTGACAACAAGGCTGTTTTTGTAAAGACAGAATGGGTGAGGGCCTCAAAAAAACAGGATGGATAAACTATGGCTAAAATACTCTACTCGCTGGCTCAAGACGGAAGAGGTCATGCTTCCAGGGGTTATGAAATTATCAGACGGCTGGCTGCAGACAACCACAAAATCATGGTTCTTACTGGAGGAGACACATATGAACCTCTTGAAAAAACCCTGGAAAAAATAAAAAATGTTTCTATGCACAGGCTTCCGGGCTTTCAGTCTGTTTATAATAAAAAAGGAAAAATCAATTATCTTAAGACAGCTTCTAAAAATATTCCGAGCATTGTCAACGGAGATATTATAATAAAAAAGCTCAAGCAGACTATTGAAAGATATGATTTTGATTTTGCAATAAGTGATTTTGAGCCTTTTCTTCCAAGAGCAGCTAAAAAGAAAAAGCTGAATTTTATTACTATTGACAACCAGCACCGCTTGCTATGGGAAAAAATTAAGGCCAAACAAATTCCTATCAAGCATTGGGGTAGTTTTATGGTAACCAAAGGAATAATTACTTCTGTTCATCCTCTAAGCAAAAAATGCATAATTACATCTGTTTTTCAGCCAGAGCTAAGGAAAAAAAAGTATCGAAAGACAGAAATTATAGTAACCGGTCCTATTATCCGAAAAGAAATTGAGGAGCTTAAGCACAAGGTTAAAAAGCAGGATTTTGTTTTAGTATATGTCAAGCCTGTGCTTGAAAAAGCTATTATTCCTAAGCTAAAAAAAATTAACCAAAAATTCATTATATATGTAAGCGACCCTGGAAAATACAAAAAAACCAAGAATATTAAGTACAAGAGGCACTCGCACACAGGCTTTGCAAATGACATGACTGCTTGCAAGGCTGTTATTTCAAGTGCAGGAGAGCAGTTGATGTCAGAGGCCCTATTTCTGGGCAAGCCTTTGTTCTTAATGCCCGAAGTGGGGAGCTTTGAGCAGACCTTTAATGGCAGGAATGCCAAGAATGCTTTGGTTGGGGATTACAAAGACATAACCAAGGTAAAAAAAGAGGATATAATCAAATTCTTAAAAAGGCTTGACTTTTTTGAAAATAACATTAAGAAGATGAAAATCAAGAACCACATTAACAAGATAATGAAGATTATTTATGCTGAGATGAAGAGAGATTAACAAGAAACTTTTTATAATGAATTCTATACCACACATAATGATGTCAGTGTTAAGCAAAGTAATCAAGAAAATAAAGCCTGCAAAACAGGAGTTCAAAGTAGTTGACAGTCTAATCAAACAGATAAATGCCTTGTTGAAAAAAAAGAAAATCAAGGCGGTTTGTGTTGCAGGAGGCAGTTATGCTAAAGGTACAATTCTAAAGAATGACTTTGATGTTGATTTGTTTGTAAGGTTTGATTATAAAATGTATAAAAAAAAGGATATTTCCAAGCTGCTTGAAAAAGCTATTGCTCCTCTGAAGCCAGAAATGGTTCATGGAAGCAGAGATTATTATCAGCTCAGAAAAAACAAGATATTGTTTGAGTTTGTGCCTGTGCTGAATATTCAGGATTATAAACAGGCTGTTAATGTTACTGACATGAGCCCTTTGCATGTTGATTATGTGAAAAAACACATGAGCTTGCGGCTTGCAGATGAAGTTAGACTGGCAAAGCAGTTTTGCAAAGCAACCAATGTTTATGGTGCTGAAAGTTATATAAGAGGTTTTTCAGGTCATGTGCTTGACTTGTTTATTATATATTATGGAAGTTTTGAAAACCTATTAATGCAGGCAAGTGTTTGGGGAGAAAGAGTTATTCTTGACCCTGCTGCTCATCTAAAAGACCCGCTCAGAGAATTAAACAAGTCAAAAACAGAATCACCTCTAATCATTGTTGACCCTATCCAGCCTGACAGAAATGCAGCAGCGGCTGTGAGCAGAGAGAAGTTTGAATTGTTCAAACAAAAAGCAAGAGCATTCCTGCACAAGCCAAGTGAGAAGTTTTTTGAAATCAAAAAGTTGAATGCGGGTGAACTTAAGAAAAAAGCAGGCAAAAACTGGCTGGTGCTTCTCAAGGTTAAGCCTTTGAAAGGCAAAGATGATGTTGTTGGAACCAAGATATTAAAATGCTTTGAGCACATTGGCACGCATTTGAAAAAACATGAATTTAATGCGCTGGAAAGTGGCTGGGAGTTTGACCAGAAGCAGAGCTTGATTTATTTTATTATAAATAAAGTCAAGATGTCTGACAAGATAGTTCTCAGAGGGCCACCAGTCAAAGCAAAGATTGATGCCAAGAGATTCAAGGCAAAGCACAAAAAAGTCTTTGAGAAAAACAAGAATCTCTATGCAGAGGAGAAACGAGAATACAAGACTCCTGAAGCACTCATCAAAAACCTAATTAAAGAAGACTATGTAAAGAGCAGAGTGAAAAAAATAGAACTCTAAAATAGAACTCAGAACCAATAACTTTTTTAATGCCTTCTCTAATTCTAATCTCATGTTTGAACAATTAGTAAATTGGATAATAACATTTCCTTGGTGGCTGGCAATATTCCTAATCTCATTAATGCCTTTTCTTGAATTAAGATTAAGTATACCTATAGGTCTATTGGTGCTAAAGCAGCCCTGGTGGATCGTCTTTATATTCGCTGTTATTTCAAATATCATCCTTGCACCTATCGTATATTTTATCTGGAACAAGGTAATACACTGGTTAAGATGGATAAAATTCATAGACAAACTCTATACAAAAACAATTGAAAGAGTTCAGAAAAAAGCAAAAAAATATATTGACAAATACGGAGAGCTTGGGCTGGCTGTATTCATTGGTATTCCTCTGCCAGGCTCAGGTGTCTGGTCAGGCGCACTAGCCGCAAACATATTTAACTTAAAATTCAGAAAATACATGCTAGCCAGTATTATTGGTGTTGTGATTGCAGGAATAATCGTAACTATAATCATGGTGACAGGCACAGAACTGTTTAGTGTTTTTATTAAGCCAATTTAAACCTAAAATCTTCTTTCACTTATTGGAACCCTTGTATATTCAAATTCTCTCTTATTAAGCTCCTTAACAATTGCATGATATCTTGTGCGGTTTTCCAAACTAGATTCAGGAACTTGATCTTCAGGTTTCACAACATATGGATCTGCAGCATATATTTTATGCATCTCCATAACAAGATCTCCAAGACTCAGAGTTAATAAAGGGTTTTTCTTTACTCTTTCTTCCCATGCTTTTCGTTCATATTCTCTTTTTAGGTCATTCCTTAATGCCATTGTACAAACAAGAATCAGTATAAATTATATAAATTTATCTGAATCTCATCCTAAAACTTTATAAACTCCTTTCTCCTTCCCGTGAGGCCTATGACATCCAAAAATGAACAATTCAAAACAAATCTTATGGAAACTGAGTTCAACGATATATTAGGCCAGAACAGGGTTAAACAACAGGTTAAATCAGCTCTGCTCATGGACCGGCACATTATTCTTGTGGGCCAGCCAGGCATTGGAAAGACAACTCTTGCCAAGAACGTGACCAAGCTAATGCCTGATAAAACTGTTGCTGACTGCGGATATAACTGCACAACAGATAATCCTGCATGTCCTAAATGTCTGGAAAAAAAAGAGAAAAAAGAGAAAATCCAGACCAAGATTCTCAAAGGCAATGAATTATTTGTAAGAATACAGGGAAGCCCTGACTTGACAGCAGAAGACCTTATTGGAGATATTGACCCTATAAAAGCAATGAAGTTTGGTCCTCTTAGTCTTGAGGCTTTTACTCCTGGAAAAATATTCAAGGCCAACAATGGAATCTTGTTTTTTGATGAAATCAACAGGTGCAGTGAGAAATTACAAAACGCACTTCTTCAGGTATTGGAAGAAAACAAAATAACAATTGGCAGTTATTCATTTGACTTTGATGTGAGCTTTTTGTTTATCGGAACCATGAATCCTGATGACAAAAGCACAGAGCCACTAAGTGATGTATTCCTGGACAGGTTTGACTTGATTTACATGGAATATCCTGAAACTGCAGAGCTAGAATTTGAAATTGTAAAAAAAGCAGGAAAATATCTTATTGAATTCCCACAAAAACTCCTGTATCATGTTATTGAATTTATCAGGGACTTAAGAATTGATAATGATGTTGAAAAAAAGCCCAGTGTAAGGGCAAGCATTGGATTGTATGAGAGAGCTCAGAGCAATGCAAAAATCAGAGGCAAAGACAAAGTATCTGTAAAAGATGTTCAGGATGTTATTGTTTCTGTTCTGAGCCATAGAATCAGTCTTAAGCCTAGTGTTAAATTCTTAAAATCTCCTGAGGATTATATTAAAGAGGAGTTTGAAAAATTCTCAAACCAGATTGGAGGTGATGGGTAGCACAGAGCCAATAGACTCTGAAATTGGCAAAGAGAAGTTTTCAAATCTTGAAGAAGCAGAAGAGCTTACTGGCAAGCTCTCAAAGCAAAAAGAAGAAGATAAATTAATGAATAGTGTTCTTGAAAGTGACAAAGAAACAATTGATGACGGCAAACTCCTGAGTGAGAGTATTAATCAAAATCTTTCTAGTTTTGTTCCTGACATGATATTCAAAAACCTTGTTAATGATTATAAACTTGCTAAACAATTATATGGTGAAGTTATCATCCGGCAGCTGAGCGGCTATGAGCCTGGCTTTGTTGAAAAAAACATTAAGATTCCTGAGTTTCAGGAAGAGATTAAAAAAAGAATTGATGAGAATGTCAAAAAGCTAAAGCAAAAAGAATTAGTTAACAAAGAAGGAGAAATCACAGAACAGGGCTTGAAATTAAGTTCGCTTATTCTTTACACAGAAGAACTTGACAAATTAAAAATTAAAGGATTAGGAGAAAAAAAAGAAAAGAAAAAAGATATTTATGGTGATAAAAAAGATTATCATGCTTACAAAAAGACAAGATATAGGGATATTGCTATCAGGCAGAGTGTAAAGACTGCCATCCGAAGGCAGCACAAGCAGCTGCAAAAAGAAGACCTCAGGATTTTTGAAAGAGAAAGAAAAGGAGGAATCAGCATTATATATGCTCTTGATGCAAGCGGAAGCATGAAAGGCAACAAGCTCGGAACTGGCAAAAGAGCAGGAGTTGCACTTGCTTACAAAGCCATTGCAGAGAAGAATAAAGTTGGACTTATTGTTTTTGGAGATGATGTAAAAAAAATTGTTCCACCTACACTTGACTTTAATGACATACTAATGAGCATCACAAGCATAAGAGCCAGATCAGAGACAGACATTGCAAAAACAATTGAAAAAGCAATTGAAGTTTTTGGCAATGCAAAAGAAACCAAGCATTTGATTCTTCTTACTGATGTTATTCCTACAAAAGGTAAAAAACCAGAAACTGACACCTTGCGGGCTGTGAGCATGGCAAGAGACCAGAACATCACAATATCAATCATTGGAATCAATCTTGACAAAGACGGAGAAAAGCTGGCCAAGAGAATGATAGAGATAAGCCAAGGCAGAGTTTACAAAGTCAAGAACCTTGAGAACCTTGATACTGTTATTCTGGAGGATTATTATTCGGTTTGAGTATCGTTTGCATATTGTTTTTAAATATGATATTTGAGTTCTCTTAATTAAAGATTAAACAACTGTTTTCAGTGTCAAATGTAATTTTTGAACCCAGCCTTATAGAAATCATATTTTGGGAATGGCCTAAATCCAAATCACAAATAATCGGAACATTCAATCTTTTCAAAAATTTCATCAATAATGTTTTATATTTTCCGCATTGATTCATTTTTCCTAGAATCAAAGCTTTAATATTTTTTAACTTACCAGAAAGTTCTAGATGAAGCAGCATATTATAAATAGCTGCTGGCCTCTCATTCGCATCCTCTAAAAACAAAACCTTATTGTTTGTATCTAATTCATAAGGCGTTCCTATTAGAGAAATTAAAATCCTCAGATTTCCCCCGACAATATTACCTCGAAAAAATTGTTTTCTAACAATGTTTTTTGAATTTATTCTAATAGCATGTTTCTTACCATTTAAACAATCATCGAGTTGTTTCAAATATTTATTTTTTAAAGAAAAGTATTTAGAACCTGGCATAGGACTGTGAATCAGGGGGATTTTTGTCTTTTTGAATAATCCAAGTAATAATCCAGTAATATCGCTGTAACCCACCAAAGGTTTAGCATTGGATTTAATCAAATCATAATTCAAAAAAGGCAGCAACTCAATACAACCATACCCTCCTGTAACAGAGAAAATAAAATTCACCTTTTTATTCTGGAAGGCTTTATGAATTTCCTCAACCCGTCTGCTGACAGTGCCTGCATGATAACAGTCTCTATCAAGAATATTTTTATCATAAATTGCATGAAAACCCAATGCTTTCAGGTTTTTAACTGCCTGTTCAAGTTTTTTCTTGCTGATTTTTCTTGATGGTGCAATTAATTGGCATGTCTTCATCTGAAAACTTCCCTTTTTAATAAATCTTCAAGATACTTCGCCACCCTTACAGGGCCTCCATTGATTACAGTTGAGTAAAGAGCTGGGCGATTTGCAGAAATCTCCATTAAAAACGGGCTGGCATATGTTCTTACGAAATCAACTCTCGTTACCTTAGGCAGAAATTCTTCTGAACTAAGAATGTTCATAACAAATTCTTTATCATCTTCATTTAATTCAGTTTCTTCTACTCTGGATGCGTGCGCCCAGTTTGAAAGAAAATCCTTAGGAACTTTTTTTATAGCATACTTAATATCATAATCAAAACAAATAACATTAATTTCTCCATTAACAATTTCAGGAATATAAGTCTGGACAAAAACTTCTTTTTGTTCTTGTAAAAAAGACAGAATAAGTTCTTCATCTCCGCCGGGAAAACGCTCTATTCCCTTGCCGCCCTGTCCTCTAACTGGTTTTACAATAATCTTGTGCTCTTGCGTAGCAGAGGAAATTAAATTAATTAATCCATCTTTAGAAGAAACCAATTCTGTCTTTGGAAAGGGAATGCCTTTTTCTTGCAATCGAAAAAGATATTTTTTATCATCTAAAGAAAAGAAATTATCAGGCGGGTTTATAACAGGAATATCTATGTTGTCCATAACTCGCATAAAATCATATACCTCATCTCGATTCTCATTAGGTTTTCGAAAACCAGCAATAAAAAGGACGTCTAAAAAATCATTCATTTGTTTTCTTACTGTAACTCTTTTTCCTCTGCTGACACTATATGCTTCATAAACAAAATCCCCATCAGTCTGTTCTTGTGAAAAAGCATAAACTTCATGATTATTTGCAAGTGCTTTTGCAATACCAGCATCTCCTTTATCATCAAACATAAATTCCTTTTTAATTTCCCCGACAGCAAGATAGCCAATATTCATCATTTTTACATAAACACCAATTACAATACCGATACAGTCCTCTTCATATATTTCTCGTTCTATATTTCCAGTTAATTATCTGCTCTTGATTTAAGCCCATGTCTTCTATTTTTCTTCCTTGTTCCCGGAAATTAATCCCTGTCAGATCTGTGGCTCTTTGTATCATCTCATCGTATTTGGGGGTTTCTATTTCCAAAGCTTTACCAATAGATGAAGTTGGCACTGCTCTTAAAAGAATTTCTTCTATAAGATATCTGTGGATTAAACTTTTTGGCGCAGGACTTCTATTGGGCATTTCCAGAGTATTCTGATAAGGAGGTGTATGCTGAATCATCATGTATAAATCAGATACAGGAACGCCATATACAATATTAAGCCATTGTTTTATAGGTCTGTATGAAATCCCTAAAGCTTTTGCAATTTCACATCTTTCTTCATCCATTTCCTCCATATATCTGGCTACGTCGGGTGTGATTCCATCAATATAGAAATTGAAATCTTCTTTTTTGTTAATTCGGTCTGCATTAAATATCATTCCGCAGATATGGAACACAGGACTGTCATCAACTCCCATTAAAGGTTCATTCACATCCTTAAATTGAGGATATAACCTTTGTATTTCAGATTCTATTGATTTATTTTCAGGCATGGTTGTGAAAATAATGCTGTTTTTTTGTGCTTTTATATGAGATTCGCCAATCTGAGGAACGTTACATGCATATATCAAAGTATCTGTCTCGCTAACAGTAACATCTGCTTCTGGATTGAATTCTTTAATAATCTTATAAAATTCTAGCGCACCGCCAACACCAGGCGAGATAAGAATCACTTTTTGATTCTGGAGATAAGGAGCCATTTTTTTTGCATATGCTTGATGCGCAGTAGCATCAGTAACAATAAATATTAACTCGCTGTCTCTTACAGCACTTTCGACATTCATCGTAGTTTCTTTAAGCTGTGCTTCTCCATTAATAATACCCTGCAGCAGTATCTGATTATTTCGTTCTTTCATTATATCAGCTTTTCTTTTAGTATGTGTAAGCAAAGTTACTTCATTACCCAGAAGAGCTGTATAACCTGCTATTGCATGACCTCCTTTACCAGCTCCAACAACAGTTATTTTCCTCATTTTAAATTGCTAATTACCCTTTGAACAAAAGCATCTGATTTATCATACAAAAGCTCATTATGATGATTATAGATGACCAAACCACTTCCCGTGCCATTTATCTCATTCACCTTTTCACCGATGAAATCTATCCCTGCCAATTCTAAACCTGCTTTTTCTGCTATTTTCTGAGAGAGCTCCAGTTCCCTATCTGAAGGAGTATAAACATAAGTTTCCTGTTTATTATCCTGATTCCAGGGTGTTTTTCTATTATAATGAACCCTAGAACAAAGAAGAGACCCTCCTAAAAGCACCAATCTTTTCTCAGGACCTTGCAAAGGCTCCTGCAATACATAGTTTCCTTTAATAAAATCCAATCCTACATCAAGTTTTTGCAGATCATCCAAACGATGTATTAGATGCACACCAGATCCCCTGCATCCAAATATGGGTTTCAGAACCAGTGAACCATACTTATGAAGCATATCCTCTGTTGTTTCATAATCATTAAAACGAAATGTATCTGCAATCTGCAGAATATGGTTTTTTGAAAACTCAACCAATGCATCTTTCATTGTGTTTTCTTCTGCTTGAGGCGTGTTGAAAAAATGTTTGAAATTGCCTTGTTCTTGTAGTTTCTTTAAAAATGCATACTGGCTTCTTCCAAAATCAAGCCCGACGTTCTTTGACGTCTCATCACCGTATATTATAAACATATCTCCTTGAGGAATATGTGAATTTTTCTCTTGCTTTAATTTCTCCCCCTCAAAGAGATAAACATTCTTTATTTTCATAGAATTTAAATCATAATCTGCAGGATGGACTAAAAAAAGAGTTACTAATTCACTAATTTTTCGAACTATTCTTTTGCTAGTCAAATATGAATCTTGAGAAGATTCTAAAAACCCTTCTTCTACAGACATATAGACAATTTTATCTAAATCGGATTCCATTCAAGCCCACCCAGTGTTTCTGATCAGAAAAGTCTATGTATACCTATAACTTTACTCTGAATACATCAAAACACACAACTAAAATATAAAAATTTCGAGAAATATATTGGTTAAAATGAAAAGTTATTTATAAACTTAGTCCAATTCTACCAAATATGATTAAGAAAAAATTGAAAAATGCTATTTTTCTCCTCTCAAGTAACATCAGAATATCTACAAAAGAATTAAGCAAGCATATTAAGTCCAGCCAGCAGTCAGCTTCATACATCATCCACCAGCTTAAAAAGAAGAAACTTGTCAAAAATGAAATAACTATTGTAGACCCGATTAAGCTCGGATTCATAAACATAATAGTGGGCTTCAACTATGTAAAATTTGATGCAAAAATCAGGGCAGAAGTAATAGATGTTTTAAAAAACACAAACTCAATCATATCAATCAAAGAAGCATCCCGCGGTGTTGATTTTATTGTTGAATATTGCGTCCAAAACCTTTCTGCATTCAATAAAATACATTCTGAAATTATACACAAATTACACCATACAGTAAAAACCAAGTTCATATTTCCAATTGTTGTAAAGCACAAGCATGACAGGTGCTATCTTATCGAACATTGTACAGGCACAGATATTGTTATCTGCGGTGACAGGGAGGTCAACATATTATCAACAAATGAAAAAAGCATTCTCAAAGAACTAATCAAAACACCCACTGCAAGCTATACATCTATTGCCAAATCCACCAAAATCTCTGTCAAAAGCGTTATTAACATCAAGAAAAAACTGGAAAAACTCAGAATAATCCGAGGATACAGCTGCATTCTGAACCACAAGGCGCTGGGAATCAACAGATCACTCCTGCTTCTTAAATTATCAGGAATTGGTGTTGGTGAAATCAACAAGCTAGTGGAGTTTGGAATCAGGAACCTGAATATAATTGAACAAATCAAAATAATAGGTGACTACCACATAATTCTTATTATTGAAAGCATAAAAAACAATGACCTCATCAAAGAGCTCAGGTCCAGGTTTTCAATAGAGGAATACTGGTCAATACAGATTGACAATATTGACAAAGAATACTATCTTCCAAGAGATATTGAAGAATAATACTAAAAATTTAAAAATCAAAACAAAATATTAAGTATCTAAAATGATAATACTCGCATTTGTAGACACGCACGGAGATGTTAATGCTCTGAAAAAACTCAAGAAAAAATCAGCCAAGGCAGACCTTGTTATTTGTGCTGGTGACATGACTATTTTTGAAGGCCATATGAGCAAGATGCTTAAAGAAATAGACAGCTTTAACAAGCCTGTTCTTGTTCTGCACGGAAACCACGAGTCAGAAGAAAGACTTAGAGAAGCATGCAAAAAACACAATAACCTTATTTATTTTCACAAGGATTTCTATGAAAAAGAAAACATCCTTTTTGTCGGATATGGCGGAGGAGGATTTGCTTTGACAGACAAGGAGTTTGAAAAGTTTGCAGAAAAAATCATAAAGAAAAAAGAAGGGAAAAAACTAGTCATGGTATTTCACGGCCCGCCGTATGGCAACAAGACAGACATGATTCTCGGAGAGCACGCAGGCAACAAGAGCTACACAAAATTCATAAAAGAAGAAAAGCCAATGATAGTTATCTGCGGTCATCTGCATGAAAATGACGGTGCCCAGGACAAGATTGGCAAAACAATAGTAATTAATGCCGGCCATCAAGGTAAGTTGATTGAGGTTTAGATAGAAGTAATTGATTGGCGAACTTATTTGTCATTTGCACGTTTTAAAGACAAAGCCGAATTATAAAAACCAAAAGACCAAAGGAGATTAAAATAAAGTCTTTTAACTGGATTTGAAATCACTCCTTCACCAGGTTTAGGTAGCGTTTTGTTTATGTAATCTTCTAAAGATCCTTCCACATTCATATTAGGAGCATGAGTTAATATTTTAGATGTGATTTCCGTCAATTTTTCATTTTTCATTTGTTGTGCAATATTGTATAATCTTCCAAAATGATCTGTAATGTCTATTGGCTCTCTCAAAACTGTTGCGATTATCCGGGAGGTGTCTTTTTCAATAATATTTTCTAATTGAAAACGATCTACAAAAAAATGTTTATAACAGGATAATGCTTTTGCATACCTTCTTTGCTGAGAACATGACTTTAAAGTTAATTCTGCAGCTTCGAAATAACCTCTTCCTGCATCTAACCAGTTAATACTTGAATTGTGATATGATGTGCCAAACCACCTGTATTCAAAAGAAGGATCTCTCTTCCGGTCAGTTATTCTTTCTTTGTCCTCAGTTATTGCTAGTTTCTTTTTATGTCTGGCAGTTCTTAAAAGAATTCTTTTCTTAATTTCCCTGCTGGAAAATGGATTAATTATTTTTATCACCTGTAATTCATTATGTGTTATCACTATCAAGTTTATAAATTTTTTGTTTTAAAAATCTGTTCTTAGAAATTCACCTTTTAATCTTATTTAAATCATCAATAGTTATCCATGCAGACATCAATCCAAATCCTTTCTTGTCAATATCAAAAGGCTTGATTTTTTGAGGATTATTCAAGAAAATAAGCACACAGTAATTTTTATTTTTAAAGCGCTCAACAAATTTAGATAATGTTGCTTTAGGAATACCAAGCCCTGAATGATGCTCATCTAGAATCATCCTGACTTTTGAAGGAGTTAGCCCTGAAAATTGAATTACTTTTCTTACTTCTGCTTTTATAGTCACAGGTTCCCCTGAATTCTTGAAATAAATTATATCTCCTTTTTTTATTCTATCCCATGGAGCATATTTTGCATTGTACCATCTGGATTCTATCTTTTTTTCCCCAGAAAGAATTTTTTGGGCAAGCTTCCAGGATTTTCTAAGTATGGCTAAATGCTGCATTTTCTAGAATTCCATCTTCCTATCTTTTACATCTTTTTTCATCAACAAAACAACTCTTGAAGGTATTTGCTCGTCTATATATTTATAATCCAGATGCTTAGCAAGCTGATTTGCAAATTCTTTTATTTCAGAATGAATAGGCATGTTTCCAATCTCAAGACGTTTTTTTGAATATCCGACATGCATATAGGCTTTGACTTCAACAAACAAAGGGTCTGCGATTTTAATAAGTTCTGCATATTGTTCTGGATGAAGCATATTAACATCTTTGGCTAATGTAAGTCTTATGGTTGTGCGAGTTTTGTCTTTTAATCCTTTCATTAGTTTAAGAGATTGAATTATGTTTTGCCATAAGCCTTTGATAAGCGGAGAACACATCTTCATGAAAATTAATTCATTTGGTGCAGGAAGTGTTATATATAATTGTGTGGGTGGATTTGTTTTTATTTTTTCCAGCATTTCAGGGTTTGTGCCATTAGTAACTAGAAATGAGCTCATGCCTTGAGCATGTATCTCTTTGATAAGCTCAGGCAGTTTAGGGTAAAGTGTTGGCTCTCCTGCTAAACTAATTGCAAAGTGCAAAGGTTTTTGTGCTTCTGAATATTTTTTTTTATCTGATTTTACATTTCCGCCAAAGCCCTGCAAAAACTTTACATGAGCTTTAATGCATTCATCAACAATTTTTTTTGGAGAATCAATTGGTCCTATCCATTTCGGGATTGTATGTTCAATGTCTCTCCAGCACCAGCAACATCGCAGAGTGCAAAAAGGCAGGCTCGGAGTCATTTGCACGCATCTATGGGAATTAATACCATAAAACTTTTGCTTATAGCAAGTTCCTTCATCTCTGATGCTTTTTTTGCACCACAAGCATACTTTGATTGCTGAATGATTGCCAATTATTCTATATCCTTGTTTTTCAAGGTCTTTTTTCTTTGCATCATTGATCATAGCTAACAGTGAAATGTTGGTTTTTAAATGAGTTTCCATATTTTTTAATAAGTAAAATTCATATTAAATACTTATATAATAGGTAAAAAAAGCTTCAAAATAAAATAAATAAGTAAAAAATAGAAAGATTTAAATATAAAAACTTACATAATAAGTAAAAAATGAATTTTTAACCATAAAAAATACATTTAAATAAGTTAAAAAAACTATAAATACTTATATAATAAGTAATAATATGGATTCTGTCAAACGCGAAAAAATAAGAGAAGACTCACTGTATAATGCATTCCAGCTAATTCTAAAAAGTCTAAAAGAAAAACACGACTTGAATAGTACAGAACTGATAGAATTGATATCACCTCAAGACAAAAATGCAATAACCATACCAATACAAATTCTACAAAACAGACAATACGGAGTACTGGAATCCACAGTTGTTTATCTCAAAGATGAAATCGGATTAAAATACAGCGAAATAGCTCGCGCCTTAAACAGAGATGACCGCACAATATGGACTGTATACAATAATGCTAAAAAAAAGAATAAAAGGAGAAAATGAATTCAATAAACCCTGAAGAGAACATAAGGAAACTGGAAGAAACCAGGAACGAAATAATCAGGTTCACAAATGAATTAGATGAAAAACTAAGAACCAATCAGATTGATGGAATAGAATATCATGTCATGCTCAATGAAAAACTAGGTGGAAAACACAAAGAAGAACTCATAAGATACATCGACCAGAAAATCCTAGAAGAGCAAAGCAAAATAAAAGACAAAGAGCACAGTCAGAGAAAAAAGAAAACAGCAATAACTTTCAGCGCAGCAGCAATAGTGCTTGTCCTAATTGTAATTGTTGGAATTCTTTATACAACACCAGACGCACTCACAGGATTTACAACATTAGACAGAGAAGTTCAAGAACTCATAGAATATGACCGAGTATTTGATCATTACACAGAAACACCACTTGAGTTAGAAAAAATAACCAGTCTGAAAATAAGTGGAATCTTAGAAGGAACAGGAGCAATAGTAAAGCTCAGAATTGGAGATATAGAATACCTTGTTGCTGATATTACAAACCAAGAAGAAGAAAATCTAATCTCAGGACTTGTAATAGCAGAAGAACCAGAATACTTAATCAGCACAGATAAAAATGAATATGCACTTGGAGAAACTGTATATATAACAATAGAACCTGAAGCAGATGACAGATCCGTGTATGTGTCTTATGGAGAAGAAACTCAACAATTAGACGATGATAGTTACATAACAGAACAAACAGGAGAACACACAATTGTAGCACTCATTGTATTGCCTGATGATATTCTCAGATTAGAAAGTGCATTCACAGTCATAGAACAAATTCTGAATGAAACAAACCAGACAAATGAAACAATACCTGAAGAAATTCCAGAAGAACCAGAAATAGAAATAAACACAACAATAAATGAAACAAACCAAACAAATGAAACAATCACAGAAACTTATACATTCGAGGCGCTCTGCACAGACACATGCAACCTCAATGAAAACAGCAACCCTATCTTAATAGTTGAACTAGAAGAAGGAAGTGTACTCACAATAACAGACATAATAGTAGTGCAAAACAAAGAAAACAATGCACCAGAACAAATACAAAACATTCCTGACATCACAATCACAACAACACAAACAGCAACTTTGAATCTGGATGAATACTTTTCAGATGCTGACGGAGACTTAGTAGCATATGACCTAAATGAGATAGCTGAAATAACTACGGAGATGAACCAGGAAATCCTGACCATCAGCTCAGATATTCAGGGAACCTACACTGCTTACATCTATGCAACAGATGGAGATAAACTAGTAACCAGCAATACATTTGAAATCACAATCACAGAAGTTGTAGTTGAAGAAACCAACCAGACAAATCAAACCATACCAGAAATAAACACAACAGAAATCAACCAGACAATCAATGAGACAAATACAACAGAAACAAACATTTCTGAGCATTCAGCAGAGCTGAATGAAACTGCACCAGAAGAAGAACCATCTGATCCTTGTTTGAATTCAGACCTTAACTTGAGGCCGGCATACTGCTTTGTAGGAATAGAAGAAAAAGTATTCCGAGACCTATCTGCAGAAATAGAAAATAACAGGGGAGAAATTATTGGCAGGTTTACTAAATTTGGTAACTTGGTAATTAGAGGACTTATAGTTCAGGAAACAACAGGAAGTCCAGACTCAGATGATTTCAGAGTTGGTTATACTGAAACAATAGACTATGATGAAATCTCAACAGACACTGCATGGATTGATTCTGCAACAGGAAATCTGCACTTAAAAGGAAGACTATACGACGAAGAAGAAGTTTTGACACCTCCACAGCACAATACGTTCATCATACAAAATAAATTTAGCATAGTCCTGGGATATTTCAATGAGCTCACAGGTGACCTACACCTAAAAGGAAACATCGTACAGCTAGGTAAAATATGAGAATTAAAAACAAAAACAGGAATGTGAAAAGTCTCAGTATGATAATGATGATAATATTATTTGTATTATTATTCTCAATCATAGTAATTGCTGCAAACGATCCTGGTCACGATACATTATACATTGAACAAACAGGTGATAGTGAATTAACAGGAAGTTTCAATGTAACTCAAAACCTTACAATAAAAGGAAGCAAACTAGATGTTACCAATGTTGAAATTTATTCTGATGGAACAACACCTTCTACTGGAAGCTACATCACAGGATCAGGAAGCTCAGCATGGAACATGTACATGGAAACCCAAGGAAATATTTACTTCAAATGGTTAACCTCAGGAACAGTATACATAGGGTCAGGACCAAGCACAGTTACAGATTTGAATGTTTCTGGAGCACTATATGTTCAAAGCGGAACACTGACCGTGGGTGGAACATCAGTTTGTCTGCAAAATGGAACCAACTGTCCAAGCAGTTTAGGAGGAGCAAATGTCTCAAGCGTAACAGAAAGCGGAAGCACACCACTAACAATAAGCCCAACCACAGGAGCTGTAACCATAGCAATGACAGCAGCAAGCAGCGGAGTCGATGGATATCTGACAGGAGCAAACTGGAACACATTCAATGCAAAAGCAGCAGCAGGAGACTGCACAGCAGGAACATTCGTACAAAACACAACAAGCGGAAGCGTAGAATGCGCAACACCAGATGTCTCAGCAGCAGGAGGTTGGACAGATGGTGGGACGACTGTAAGCCTGACAACAAGCACGGATAATGTGAGCGCAAACACATT
>JAHJQO010000032.1 GCA_018819305.1 Nanobdellota archaeon | reverse complement strand
CTCTGGACTTTTCCATAGATGTCTGTGGTGGCTTCGAGAATCACAACGCCTGATATCTGTTTTTGTCGTGCTTCTTCAGGATATTTCGGCTCGACTCTTTTGATGAGTTTGGGCGGTTTGATATCTCCTGTGGCGCGGACCGGCTGTTCTTCGTCAGCAGTTACTGTTCCTGATGGCGTATCTGCCGGCAGTTTGACATCTGTTTGTTCTGCAGGTTTGACTGGCTCTTCATTGTTGATTGTTAATACAACTATTAGGGCAATGACAACGAGAATCATCATCACAATCAAGAACGTTGGATACCATGTTAATGGTTTTTTGTTTGTCACTTTTTATCTCCTTTGCTCTTTCTCAATCAGCCCGTCGCGGACATATATGATTCTATGAGCAATTTCTACTACTTCAGGATCATGTGTGACGAGAATGATTGTGATTCCTTTGTTTTGATTGAGATCAATAAAAAGATCCATGATCTCATTCCCTGTTTTAGTGTCAAGGTTGCCTGTAGGTTCATCTGCAAGTATCAGCGAAGGATTATTTACTAAAGCCCTTGCAGTGGCTACACGCTGCATTTCGCCTCCAGAGATCTGGTTGGTCTTATGTAACTCTCTTCCTTTTAACCCGACTTTTGCAAGGGCTTCATAAGCCATTTCTCTTGCTTTTTTGTCAGGTACAGTTGAATAAACCAAAGGAAGTTCGACATTCTCAAGAGCAGTGGTTCTTGCTAGCAGGTTAAAGTTCTGGAACACAAAACCAATTTTTCCGTTTCGGATTTTAGCCAACTGATCCTTGTTATAACCTGACACCTCTTGGCCTTCAAGAAAATATTGTCCTTTTGAAGGTGTGTCCAGGCACCCGATGATGTTCATTAAGGTAGACTTGCCAGATCCAGAAGGCCCCATGATGGCGAGTATTTCTCCTGACAAAATATCAAAAGAAACTCCTCTGAGGGCATGGACCTGGGTTTCACCAACCTGATAAGTTTTTTCCAAATCTTTGATTTGGATTAGTATATTATCCATGATCCCCCCTTATCCTTTTGGTCCTGTCAGCAAAACAAGAGCTTCCAGAATTCCGATCATTCCCTGAGCGGGATATCCATGTCTAAAATAATTCATTGAATTCCAAAATAGATCTTTAACAGCATCTGCTTTTGAAACACTCTGCTCACTGGACTTAACTGAATCGATTCCGCTGGCTTGCTTGATGGTTTCAATAACCTCTACAACATATTTGCTGCCTTTGGAATACTCGTCCTTGAGAAAATGTTTTTTTGCAGACAAGAGTTTCTCTTCAATCCCTTCAAAGCCAACTTCAGGCTTGTAAAACAGAACTGCATCAATGAGCAGTACTGCTCCTTTTGACGGCTCGCTCTGTTCAAAATGGCCCAGGGCTTTTAGAATTGTTATTGCTATTCTTTCCCAAGGTTGTTGTGCTTCCTCCTGTTCCTGAACAGAAACCTGATTGTTGATGCGAGTCATAGAACTGACTGCCTGGGCATTCAGAGGAGTAAAGAGTATGGCAAAAATTGCCAGAATAATAATTGAATTTTTCATAGTATCCTCCATTTGATTTTTTTAAATTTTTATCTATTGAAAATCAGAATAATTTCTGTTGTATCATTTTTGTTCTGATTTTGAAATTATAAAATTTGAGTACACCACACAGTTCGTACATTTATATTATGAATAACATAAATATTTCAACACGATTAAGAAGATATACTGCTAAAAAAATAGAAGTAGAAGGGGAAAGTAGAATGGGAAATAGAAATAGAATAGGTAAAGGGGCATCTCATCTTTTTCTGATACTTGATGGTCAGCCCCTTTACTCAGCGGTTACGGTTTAGATAAGTCTTTGGGTAGAAAGTCTTCGCTTTGAGGGTGGTCTAATGATTCATTCAGGATTTTTGTCTGTCTTTTGAACCGATTTCTGACTTTGATGCGTTCATGCCCCCTAATCACCTTGATGATGCCGACAAGAATATACAACCCGAGCACTGCAGCGCCAGCATACCATATCCTGTTTTCTTTTTCAGCGACGAGCAGGAATTGAGTCCCAAACACACAAGCGCCGGCAAGGAGAGCATTTCCGATTCTGGCCAATCCTTTGGTCTGGGTGATTTTTTTGTTCAGAAGAAAAATCACGCCGACGACAATCAAACCGATAAACGCAAACTTGAAATTCGGATCACTTAGGGCCACCCAGTCTGGAATGAGATTGGTAATGAAATTAAACATTCTGTCCTCCTTAAGATTTTTTTTGGAAATTTATTTTTTCTTCAAATCTTTTCTTTGAAAAAGATTACAATGGAAATTCCGGCTCAGTATAGTTTTTAGAGCGATCTGGTAGGAGTGATAGTTTGACGTTTTCTTTTCCAAAGTATTTTCTTGCTATGGTGAGCTGGAGTCTGAAGAATGCAAAAATAGCTCCTGCAATTGCAGTGTAGATACCTATTTGTAGGATAGAGAGCTCAGCTTTTTTGAATAATTTCACCAGGCCTGCTCCGATGCCTGTAAAAATAATTCCTATAATGACTCCTACAGCAACCAGCACCAATCCAAACAAGAAACTGTCACCCATATCTTTATAGAATTGGTCATATTTTTTTGTTCCTGATTTTCGACTTTCTCTGCAGGTTTCTATGAACGCGAGTTGAATGTTGATTAAAACAAACACGATCAGAACAATTATGGTCCAGAATGGCTTGGGGCCTTTTGAAAAATACCATGATGCTCCGATCAGGGCGCTCAAAACCAAAGTAACCGGACACACAATATCAAAGTTCAAAAGAGACTTCAGAATAGATTTAGTTGATTTCATTTTTTTTCCTTTCATTTTTTTGAAATTAATTTTTTGATTACAAAAACCTAAATACTTTGAGAAATTTCTTGCTTGATTTTTTATTTTTTACAGAATCAACTTTGTAATTAAACTCGAGTTGATTACGAAACCTCATTTTTGACATTTCGTTCGTGATGAGAAGGTCCTATTTTGCAGCAGTATAGAATACGCTTGTCTCCTCTTTGGGCGATTTGGAGAACACTTCCTAACCTCTGCATGTTCTTGATTTTTCTGATATGAATCTGACTTATCGGGCCTCCTTTTTCATCGTCTATTTTTATCATTGATTGACCGTGCATGATAACGATCATTTGATTTTATCCTCCTTATCCGGAATTTGGTTATCTGTATTTTTGCATTTTTAATTTTGCAAAGAACAGTTCCTGCATGAGGATTTGCTCTTCTTTGACAAAATTTCTTTTTCATATATTTATCCCTCCTTGGGATGTTTTGGAAAGAAGGTGTTCACTCTTTTGAAAAGATGATGAGATGATGAGCACCTTCTCTCCTAGGACCGGCTGTTATTTTTGTTCATTGAGCTGCTTGCGGATTTCTTCAATAATATTATTGAAAGCATCCAAAGCAGCCTGTTGTTTATCTTTGAAGTAATTGCTGTCCCGTTCGATCTTGCTTATAAGTTTTTGAAGTTCTGCCATCTCTTGTTTTTCAGCTTCTGTTAGCTCTTCTTCTGTTTTGTTGACGAACTTTTCATTCCAGGTATTCACTACTGCTGTATTTTCCTTGGCCAGAGCTTGGATTTCCTGTGCCAGTTGGTTATAAGTCATTTGGGTTTCGCTGTCTTTGTAAATGGAGCGGAGATAAATGCTTTGGGCAGTGGTTTGTGCTTGGGGATATTCTTCAGGAGCAAGAAGCCAGGTTCTGATGAGTTTGTTTACTGCTTGGCTGTACTTTTGGGTACGATACAAAGAAAGCCCTGCGTAGAAGATGACTTTTGGATCTTCCTGGTCAAGCTTTGCCAGTTTTGCCAGCGCAGATTCATACTTCTTGTCGTTGTAATCCTTGACAGCTGCATTTATTGGTGGATCTTGTTTTTTAGGCTTGGGTGGAGGCGCAGTGAGTCTGGTTTTTATTGCCTGGATATCAGTTCGGGTTTTGTCCCAATCTGCATCGCCTTGGTACTTGTTTGCAATGGCAATGATTTTATCCAGCAATTTGATTGCTTCCTGCTTGTTGGTTTGCTGTATTTTTTGGAATGCACCGTAGAAGATGCTAGCCAATCCCGGGTCATCAATCCCTGCTTTGGTGAGCATGCTTTTGGAGTCTGCTTCATAGATGTACTTGAGCAGGTTGGCATTGTCATTTTTCTGATCGTATATGCCAATGATATTCAGGTAGACTGCGGGAGTATAGGCTGAGTTAGGATACTTGGCAACAAGTTCCTTGTACTTTTCCAGTCTTTGGTTGACATTCTGAATTTGGTCTGCTGCCATGAATTCGTCCATCTCCTGTTGATTGGCAGGAAAACTAAACACACTGACAGTAAACAGAATTAAAAACACGATGAGAATATTTTTCATGATAAACCTCCTGTTGTTTCTTTTTATTCTTTTTTCTTGGTGAGTTCCTCAAAATATTTTCTGGCGCAGCTCTCGGAACAGAAAACCATATCATGCGCTCCGCGCTGGAAGGGTTCTGCAAACGCAAGTCCATTGACCTCATGTTCACAGTTGGGGTTGCCGCACTTTCCAATGTAATGGATTTCTTCCAGTCTGCAAAGTAATTGGTCGACAGTAGTTTGATTTTTCAATGTTGACTCCTTTTTGTTGTTTATTTTTTTATATTCAGAATTTGAATATCAAGAATAAAATATAGAATATTGTGAAGCATGCACTATTTATGCGAAGGGAATTCATCCATTTGTACGGGAGGACTATTTGTTTGAAATCCTCACCACAAGCCAATTCTATTTTAGCTTCACCCAATTTTAGATCAATGATAAAGAAGGTAATCATATATTTATATATGAATAATCCTGCACTTATTATCATCCTTGTTAGGCTGATGGGGGGGTATACAATGATAATCATTACTATGATGAATTCGAGCGCTATCCAAAAAGAGGAGATGGCCGAGTGATATTCTTTCGCCCATTGTAGAGTCAAATACTCTTTTGGATTTGTAAGAACATTGGTGATGTGGTATGCTATTAGCACAACGATAAAGATATTGAGAATAATATTCATGTTAAGCTCCTTTTTTTAAATAATCAGAATAATACTGTGAATCTTAAAATAAAATAAGTATAAATGCTATTGCTATAACAGCAAAAATACCATAGATTATTTTTCCTGGTTTGCTGTGCAGATGCCTTGGATCAAATATAGTCATGATTCCTCCTTTTAATGACTCACAGGCATCACAGACTTTGCCTTATCAAGAAGCTCTTTGTTGTCAGGGTCATTTTCAAACTCTTTGAGCATGGCAAGGGTTTTTTCATCAAGATTATCTTTGGCAAGAATAAGTGAGCAATAAGCATAGAACTTGTCTCTTTTTGCCATTTCTTGAAGATCCATTTTCTGATGTTCATGAATGACGCCGGCACAGTCTCCGCATGGGTTCAACTGGGTTAATTCAGAAATAATTTCGCTTTCTGTGTAATCCTTTTTTAGGAAGCGCCTCAAAATGTATTCTGCTTCCTTGTTTTTTTCATAAGCAAGAATTACCCCTATTTCATTCATGATTAGACATCTGGGATCTTCTGCATCAGGAAAATAAAGCTTAAAGAATAATTCTTCCAAAGAATAATTTGTTTGTCTCATAGTAACTCCTTTTTTTAATAAATTATGGCAGGTAGACTCATTAATTCAATGGTACTCCAAACCAAGACCCTATTAACATCGCCAGATTTAACAAAATACCTATGCCGCCACAAATCATCCCTGCTACTGAATATCCTGCGGCAGATGGAAGCGGAAATATACCTTGTAAGTAGGTGTTTGTGAAAAATGGATCACCTAGCTTAATTCTTCTCCACCGAAATATCAAAAATGATATTCCAAAAATGATGAGGCTACCGAAAAGCCTTCCTAGAATCATTTTTACAGTGAGTACTTCCATGATTCCTCCTTTTATTTCAACCTTTTTCTACCTCCTTTTCTCTGCAATTATGCAACAGTTAACAGAGGAGCCTTGTCTCAGCTTAATCTGTTAGAACAAAGCTCCTCTGTCAGAGCTGTTTTTATAAAAAAGCAAAAAGGAGGGGCGATTAAATCCTAATTTTCTAGTGAATGCTCTATGGCATCACCTCCTTGATATATTATATACTCATAATGAGTTTATGTAATGAGAATTTCTTTTTTCACTAAGGATACGGCTAGGGAGAAGAGGAACTCCTTCTCAGCATTACCTGTTAAAAGCAGTTCCTCTCTCCTTTGCCAAGCAAAAAAAGGGAGTTTAGGAGCATTTACTAATCATACTTTCTATAGTGTAGGTTGGACAGAGGCCTTGGATTTATGATATTATTATATATCCTTAACCTCTGTCCTTATACAAGAGATGTTATGATGGTGATTTTCTGTCGTTAATTAGACGACGATGAAGAGCTGCTGCTGCCTTTTGATCTTGTGATGACGGCTATGAAGAGGATAATACTTCCCAGGATAAGGTTTTTGATAACCCATTCTGGTTCTGCTCCGGTCATCACCAGGCCTTTGGTCAGGAAATAGGCGCCACTGAGGAATAAGCCTCTTTTGAGGGCAAAGATGATCCACCCTAAAAGAGAGACAGCTCCAGCGCCTATAAAACCCAGTACTCCGCCTGCTGCAGTTCCCACACCAACTCCGACCAGGGTTATTATTATCATAATAATACCTATGATGATGGTTGTGATGACATACCAGTCAAAGAGAAAATTTGTGGAGTTCTGAAAGATGACTTCACTGGCTTTGTCACCAAATGCATTGATGGCAGCAATGATAGCTGCAATAATTAATCCGAACATAATAACCTCCTTTTGGAATACTTAGTTAATGGTAAGAGCCATGTTTTTGTTTGGATTTGACTCTTACTCAAAGTGAAACTTCCTCCTTTTTACAAAGAGAATCCGCAGGGGGTTCCCTGAACAATAATGCTTAGGTGGAAGGAGGGTGGGGGAAAAACCACCTGCATTATATAATAGCTTGAGAACCCTCTGCTTTGATATCCATCTATTTAAAATGGAATCTCTGTCATTTGATATGCGTGTTTGCAGGAAGGCTCTCTTCATTGTGGCAGAAAGTGCATTCAACAATGTTATCATAAATATAAATGAAAGTGTTGTTGCCACTGCATATGCCTAAGCCTGAACATGTGAAGTTTGGTGTTTCAATCACCTCGCCTTGTAAAAGGTGATTTTTTATTTGGAAAAATTGAACTGCCTCTTTTCCTTTACGGTTTCTGTTTGAACCATTGGTCTTTTTCATAGTTAGCTCCTTCAATTAGATTTTTTTAACAGGAAAAATGATGATAGGAAAAGAGAGAAAGGACACCTCTTGTCTCAATTAAGAAATAAAAGGTGTCCTTGTTGTCAGACTTTAGGTCTTCTTAACTTCATCCTCTAGAGGCTGTTCGTCGGTCTGAATTCTACTGACCTGCGCATCTTCAGTCGGATCTACAGGAGTAGTATTGAGAAAACTTTGGAGAGGTTTCTGCTTTTTTGATTTGGTCTTTTTGGACGGCTTTGGAGTTTTCTTTTTAGATGCGCGGGAAACTAGACACACCATTATGATTATAGCGAAAAATCCTCCTATAATCGCAACCCTAAAATTTGCAGGAATCCACGAAACTAATTTAGAAATCAATCTTCCAAGTCCGCCGCCGGTGAAGAACACTGCGATGCCATTACCTGCAGATTTGATTCCTGTCCAAGTGGCATTGGCACCTTTTTTGATGTAATGCCATGTCCAGTCAATAGTTGACTTGAAAACATAGACTGGCCAAGTCGAAGTTCTGAGAACAGGCGGAGTCCAGTCTTCTTGATACTGTTGCAATTTTTTCAGGTCGTTTCCAATATCAGAAGACTTATTGATTAGTGGCATGTAGTTGCCGCTCGGTGTCACCTGAAATTTAGCCCATGTTGAAAGCTTTGCCCCTACATGGTTTCTGATGTAGCTGTTGGCCAGGCTCTTGTTGTAGAAGAAGCCGATGTTCCAGTAGGCAGCCAGCACCAGTGCGATGATGAATATCCGCCAGAAAAATTTTCTTTTTTTAATAGTCATGGTAATAACCTCCTTTTTTGTTTTACCATTTATCCAGAAATTTAGCCCATGCCATAATAAATACACCTGCACTGCTACAATAAAGCACAAGCTTGAGAAACAGTGCTTTGCCTTTGTTTTCTATGTTCTCACCGTTGTCAGCGATCTTTTTGATAAAGATTCCGCCTAGCAGAAAAAGACCACTTATAAAGATGAGAAACAAACCTGAAGCAACGCTCTTCGGACCAAAGATATACAGAAGGGGCACAAAGACGATAAAAGCCATTGTTACAACCCTGGCCACTCTGAAAGTGAGTGATTTTTTCATAATACGTCCTCCTTTTTTTTGTTAAATTATATTATTTATTCATCACTTGTAAAGCGATGAAATTTATGGAAAAGTTTTTTCCACCATCCAAATGCAAAGGTTTCTGTGAAGAACACAAATGCTACTGGAAGAATTCTGTCTCTCAAGGAGGTGTTGTTGAAAATCGCAAAATAATACAGGCTTCCAAAAAGCAAGATATGGATGATGATTCCCATTATATTGCTGTTTTTATGTTCTTCTTTCAAAGGCAAACCTCCTTTTCAATGTCATAGACAAAAGTTAGATTTATAATCAGATATTCGTTTTGTGAACTTTGAGGCAGTGGCGGAAATGGCTGTGCATTTAGAATTGCTCTTTCTGCAGCCATGTCAAGACTTCTAACTCCGCTGCTCTTTATGACTTTGGGTGTTGATATGCTGCCGTCTCTGTAGAGCTCAAATTGTAATGTTGCTTCATAAGCGTTTTGGACATTTGGCTTGAACCAGCTGTTAGAGATTTTGTTAATGATAATTCGGAAGTAATAGCTATATATACTGCTTACGATTGATACATTTTCGCCTTCTGAGTTAGTGATTCCGAATTCAAATCCAGGACCAAAACCTTCGCCTGTACCTGTTCCAGTGCCTGTGCCTTCTCCTATACCCTTAGCCTCTGGTTTTTTCTTGACATCGTCTGGTTTTGGTTTTGTGATGACTGTCTTTTTCTTGGGCTTGGGTTTGACTATTGGTATTTCTTCAACCTTTTTTGGAATTGCACTTGGAGCAATAAGAACAGGTTTTTTCTTGGCTATTGTCAGATCTTTCAGAGTCCCTCCAGTCTCTTCAGCACCAGGTTCTCCTTGTTTTCCTCCAGCTTCAATTTGAGCAGGTAATCCTTTAGGAAGAAACACATTGTATATGTTCTGACCTAATTCACGCCCTTTAGGAGTGAACATCAAGAAGCTGAGAACGAGAATTGCGTGGAAAACCAAAGAGAAAGTAATGGCGAATGTTTTTCTTCTACTTTCTTCGTTCATGTTCCCTCCTTTTTTGACGAGATAGATGCTGATGCATCACTGAGTCATCCTCTTATACTATAATTTATTTGTTTTCGTATTAATCAATTCTGGATAAATCATAATTATTTTTGTTTCCAAAGCATGCTGAATGAGATTCTGTGCTTCTTGGAATTCTTCTTATCTGAATAATTTTTTTCTCACAAAGGCGAAAATGGCTGTTGCTATAATTCCACCTCCAAGGGCAAACAAAATATCAGGAGGTTTGTTGTTGATCAAAGGAAAAAGTGTCAAGCCACTAATTATCCAACCGACAAAAAAGAAAGTTTCTGGTTTATTGATAAAACCTAATTTAATAATCATGCTAAATTCTTCTCTTTTATATTTACTATCTTCTCTTGAAACCTATGTTTTTTACAAGGTCTTGAAAGGTCAGCCTCACCTCAAAGATATGGTGGTCTAAGAGGTGAGGGTTTTTGTGTTTGATGCGTGTTGGGTCTGAGGAGTGCCCCTTATTTCTTCTCAATCCAATTGGATATTCCTTCGAAGCTTTTTTAGGGCACTCCTCCAATGATACAGGGTAGGGTTATTTCTTCATGAGAGGTTTGGCTGTGGCATAAGCTGCGGCCTGATCCTCTGCGTTCCATCCCCTCTGTTTAAACACACGGCTCAGGACTTTGCCTTTCTTGACGTACTGTTTTCCGATTCTGTTCCATGTTCTCACACGGAGGAAAGGCATGATGTCGCTGAGAATCTGACGTCCGAGTTCACGGGAACCGGGCAGACAGGTTTTGTTGATTAGATAACATGCGGACTCGAAAACCTGCCGGATGAAAGCAGTGAGCATGGTGAAATCAAAAGTGATGTGGCCAGTGCTGCTCACAGTTCCGATTCTGAGGTTCATGAGCTTTTCAATGATGGCTCTGATTTCCTCTGTCGTGGTTGCTTTCTTGAATTCACTGACATACTGTCCAATGACTTCTTTCGATGCCTGCATGTCAGCCTTTCTCTGACGAAAGAGTTCTTCATCCCTTTTGATGAGGGCCTCGAATTCTCTAGCGCTGGTGTCTTTTTCAGGTGTGACACGAAATGAGTCGCCTGTGATTCCGCTGACTGATACAGTCCAGAGCAGTCTGACGAGCTGAGGAAGCAGAACTTTGTCCAGTTCAACGCTGTGGGTGATACTGACTGCCTGATTCTGGAACTGTTCAGAAATTTTGCGCTGGTGGTTGATCCTTATCACCAGATTGGTGAAGGTGTTGATCAGTTCACGAGGGTCGCGGGTGAGGTAGCTGATACCTTTTACACTCCATTCCCATGCCCTTTTACCCTGTCTTACGACATTTTGATACAAACGAGTTACTGGGTTCATGAAAACCTCCTTTTAGGTTTTTGCTTTTGCCATCTCTTCTTCCAACTGTATTGTTGGTTTATCCCTCTGGTCTTTTTTTAAGGGTCTTGAAGAGCCAACCTCTTCTTCAGAATGTGCAGTTCTAAAAAAAGAGGGTTTTTGTTGTTTTTATGAAAGATATCTGCTTAGTAGTATTCCCTAAAGATGAGATATCCTCCAATGCAGATTAATAAGATGGAGACAATCCAGTCAAATAACATCACCCAGTGTTTAGGATACCAGGTAATATTTGGTGGAAGGGTGACGTGGGTCCCTTTTTCTCCCTGATCCAGAACTACTTCCCTGATTTTCATGAGGGCGTTGTCTTTTTCCAGTTGAGTTGAGTTTTCACCTTTTTGGATGAGTTCTGAAACTGTTTCTTTTGTTCCTTTGATTTGCTCGTACCATATGCTGAGATTGGATTGGGGGGTGGGGAAAATATATGCTGAATTTCCGCTGGTCAGGTTTTTCTGTTCCATGTAATCCAAAGCCTGCTTCAGAAATTCATCAGCTTTCTGAATATTTGGTGCATCGCCGGCCAGTTTCAGGTAAGATGAACAACCCTTCTTAAATTTGTACCATTTGCTGACGCTCTCATAGGTGTTGTAGATCATAAAAATGATCCCGATAATCAATAGAAAAATTCCAAATTTTTTCACAACGTTCTCCTTTTTCTTTACTTTGCCATCTCTTCTTCCAACTGTATTGTTGGTTTATCCCTCTGGTCTTTTTTTAAGGGTCTTGAAGAGCCAACATCACTTCTATATATAGTGGCAAGGTTTTTTGCTTTGGATGTTTTTCAGAAATTATTCATAAATGAAAATATATCCCTGCGTCTTCTTCTTTCAATCAGCCAAAGGAGGATTCTGAGTGCGATCGCCAGAGGGGTTAGGCCCCACGCAAACCCAAAATTATACCATCCTCCGTTGTTGTGCACTGCATAAATATTCACGCTGTCATTGAATAATGACATGATGAATGTGATTGATATTGTCGCGCCGTGCACCAATCCTTTCCAGAAGCCGGCGACTTTTCCTTCAGGGTCAGGCGTATTTACGACAGTGTTTGCGCCGGGATGAATAAAGATTGCTAAAATAATCAGAATACCGAGTATTACTGCCGCAACAAAAGCAGTTTGTAGCCAAATTTTTGTTTTGAATTTCACAATGTCCTCCTTTTTTTAGTGAGACATTCCCATTTTAATCCCGCTAATGAATGGAAATAACCAAATTATCCATACAACTAAGCTGAACTTATGGAAATTCTTTATAGCCAATTCCTTGCTTTTTTTCAAAACAATACTTGCCCACACAGCATGAAAAGCCATGAGTGCAATTGCTAAGGCGCCGGTGATGCCATGAAGATTCAATGTGAAGCTTTTACTCATCACTGACATGATTGTTGTTCCTATGGTATCAGAGATAAATCCAACCCAAAAAAACCATAAATGCCAGGGCTTGAGTTTTCCTGCAAACTTCTCAGCCCAGACGCCTATTGTGTAACAGAAAAAAGCTGATGTGATGAAGATTGTTGAAACTAATATTAGTTTGTTCATAAGTCCCCCTAAACTCACATTAAAGAAGTGAGTTATCCAGATTGAATCTGGAAATATGACCAGACTATTGATGCAATTGTCCATGTACCAACATTTGAGAGTTCACTCATTAGCAAGCCTTTTGTTGCTCTGTCCCAGCCTGATTTTCTGCCTGATAATACTACATGAATAAATCTAGGCCATGCATTTAAATGACCTCCAATTAAGGTTATGAATGGCAGTCCATCTGAGCCTTTTTGGTCTATCATTGTCCAGGCAAACCAAAGTTGAGGTAGTGCTTTGCTCCAAATTGCTATGAGTCCTCTGACAATTGGATCTTGGACACGGTCTTTGAGGTTTCCTTTGACATTCATGTATACATGCGACAATCCTATTGAAGCGATTGACAGGGAGTACACTACTATGCACATTATTGTGTCCCCTTTAACCCAAGGAATCTTGTTAGCAGAAACAACAAAAAAGGCGCTTAGCACAAATGTTAGTTGAGCATAAACAATAATAAGTTGCAATCTTTTCTTTATTCGGTCTGCTTTGTAAGAAGAAATGGCCAGGGTCAAGCCCATGAAAAAAAAGGTAACCATTGTTATGTACAGAGTAAGGGTTAGTCCTTCTGTTTTGCCTTTAACAATATTTCTGTAAAGCGGGACCATTGTGACCCATACGATTATTATCTGAAACCAGAAAAGATTGTTTTCCTTGCTTGGCTTAAACCATTCTTTATTTTTTTTAAACCATAAAAGAATTTTTGTAATCACTGTTCTCCCCCTTTGTAAAGAATCTATTTTTTTCTTAAATTACATTTTCCATAACTTTCCAGGCTTTTCCGTGAAGAATTAAGAATTTGATTAGCCTGAAATATAATGTCATCTATTAGAATTGTCCAACCAGTTAAGCTCTTCCATCTGTGAAAACAAGGTTTTCTGGGTTTTCCGCGCTTGATTTTCGTTTTTTAACAATGGATTTTTTGAGTTTCTGTGGGTGTTGTCTGTTTGTTTTGTGTTTCCATTGTGTTGTGTGGTTGGTGTGGCTTATTCGTCATTAGTGTGTGTGTTATTTCTTGAATAAGGTTTATGCATTCTGCATGTGTGGTTTGTTTAGTTAGTTAGTGAATATGATTTGTGATTTAGGCTGAGGCTGCTAAACTAATTTCATTAGTTGTTGGTATGAGCAGTTTCCTCCATCCTTTTGCGTTTTTTTCTTCTTTTACTTCTATGAGTTTCTTTTCAATCAAGGCATCTTTTATCATGTTGCCTTTTCTTGCGCTTAATCCAAGCTTTTTATAAGCCTGGCTTACGCTTAGTTCTTGTTTTTTAACCAAGTCGAAAAATGCTTTTTCTTCGCCTTTAACATTGTCAGCAACGACTTCTCTGTAAGGTCTTGGTTCATTATCTAAATGAATTTCTTTTATTTCTTCTTTTGTAGCATTCACTCCGCTTTTGTAATATATTTTTCTGAGCTCTTCCATCTCGTCTATAATAACTTCTTCTTTGCTTTGAGTAATTGCTTTTTTCATCAAATAATCATTCATGAATACTTTCATTCTTTGGATTACAAATTCATTTGATACATTTTCTTTTTTCAATTGAATATAAGGAACTTTTATCAAAAAAGGATCATTATATCTTTCTGCCAGCCTTACAATAGCCTGTCCCACGTCGAGCATTGAGAAGTATTGTCTCTTGTCTCTTAGCTGGGTTATGTTGCTGATTGTGTCGACATCTTGAGGCAGAATTTGCTGGAATGCTATGATGCATGCGCTGTTTCCAACAACTGTTTCAGATAATTTTGAAATGTGCTGGTCCATGCAAATTAAGCTGGTTCCATACTCTCTCATCTCCCTGTAAACCATGTCAGTCACTGTTTCTTTCATAAAAATAGGTCTGTCTCTTAAGAAGATGTTGTGTGCCTCGTCGACAATAATTGCGTGCTGGAAATGATCTGAGGTCATGCTGGTGCTCTTTTTTAGCTTGTAAATATAAGTCAAAAGATATTCGCAAAAGAACTTTTTCTGCACTGAGTTTAGTGAGTACAGTTCAAAAAGAACTTTTTTGTCAAGCAGTTCTTCTACTGTCATCTCTTCTGTTCCTTTGGTGCAGATTGTATTTCCAATGTCTCCGAATGTCAGCATGTGCGCGATTCTTACTGCGCTTGTGACCCATTCTGATTCTCTTCTTTTGCCTCTTTGGTTTTCTTCCATGTCAAGAAGCCTGTCTCTTATTTGGTACCAGGTGGGATAGTTCTCGCTTCCTTCATAGACTTTAAAGTCTTTGAAAGCTTTATCAAGTACTTCTGCAATTATTTTTGCTGTTCCATGGCTTGCACTAAAGCTCTCTATGATGACGTCGGATAACATACTTATCCATTCTTTTGGGGGGACGCCTCGTGGAGGTCGGTTAATGTTCACCTTAAACCCATTGCATACTTGATTGTTTCCAACTGTGAATAAGAGTAATTTCTCGTCGATAAGCATTAATGGCCTGAAACTTTTTTTCCAGTCAAAAATCATAAATGGTTTTTCTTTGACTATGAAGTTTCTGATTAGCTGATAAGCCAAGGTTGTTTTTCCTGAGCCGCTCATTCCTGTGATGCAGACATGTCTTTGCCAGTCATGTTCTCTCAGGTTGAAATTGTAAAGGTCGTTGTTGGCATAGCTAACAACTCCGATTGGATATTCACCCATAACATTTTCTTTTGCAGGTGGTTCAAGAAGTATTTGGTTTGAAAGCACTGCGTGGCTGACATACTTGATGTAAAGTGCGTGAATAAAACGTGCAATTTCGCTTTTTTTAGCTAGCTCGTCGGCAAATGAGTAGTTCATGTAAAGCTTGTCAATTTTTACTCCTAAAATAGGCTTAAGCTTCTTGCACATTTCCTCGACAGAAACTAGGTCTTTGTTGTACATTTTTTATCTCCTAAAAATCTACCATTCCTTCGAGAGCTCTGTATCCGTCTTTCTTTTCTTTGAATTCTCTCAGGTGTTCTCTTAGCTCTTTTTTCAGAGCAGAAATATCTCGCCAGGCATTTAGTTTTTCCTGGGATTTTGTTTCCTCGATTTCAATTATTTTTCTTTTAAGCTCGATTATTTCTTCTGATTTTAGATCATCTTGTTTTTCAGTTAAGAAATTATTCACTTTGAGGGCGGCTTTTTCAAAATCTTCAAACAGCTCGTCTCTGAGCTTTTTTCTTTCTTCAATGAGATTATGAATATCGTCAATAACTTCCTTGATAGAACCTAGTTTGTTGTCCTGCATATCTTTGAAGATGTACTCAACTTCCATATTGTCAGTTGTGTTTTCTTCTTTTTTCTTTTTCATCAGAACATAACAATCATCGAGTTCTTGAATGAATCCTTTGAGCAGGTTTGAATATTTCATAGGCATAGTATCACCCTTGATTTTTTTATCACTCATTAATAGTCATATGAGAGTTTTATTGCTACTATAGGGTAGTTATACTTTATAAATCTTTCGGAAATCAACGGAAAATGTGTGGAAAATGACGAAATCAACATTTTTAAGCCCTTAAAATCCATAATAACCAGACAAATAACTTTAAATATGCAGGTGGAAAACCCATTTTGTGAGTAGTATGACAGATATAAAAAAAGAACTTCAGCAAATCAAAACAAGAAACAAAAGAGTAGAAGCTGACAAAGCATGGGAGACCAGCTGGGCTCGCAGGATGTTAATAACACTCTTAACTTATCTTGTAATAGTAATCTTCTTTTATGTGGCAGGCCTTCCAAAACCCTTTTTAAATTCAATAGTGCCAGCATTAGCCTTCTTATTATCAACTTTAACATTAGGATTAATTAAGAAAATATGGCTAAAAAAACACTTAAAATGAGTTTTTCTATAAAGCTTGAAAATGGGTTTTTCTGCGTTTTCCAACGCGGAAAAGGCATTTTCAAATTTCAATTATCCTTATATTTCGCGCAGCCCGCTAATTATTAAAACTAAAATCTAAAGATTTTAGCCCACAGGCTCGTCGCGCGCCGAAATTTTGATGTTTAGAATACCTTAAAAATAGATATATTGATTCTAAAAATTACCTTTCATCAAAGATATCTTTATAAGCTAAATTATATTCCTTTTAACAAAATGAAAGCAAAACCATATATTGGAATAACAGGCATCACATCTGGTTTTCAGGTCTGGAGCCTGAAGGAAATTTATGCAAATGCAGGTATTAGCATGCATTCAAGTCATATCCCTATGCTTGGCATTCTTGTTTCCCAAGATACATTGCTTGGTAAAGCTTCTAACCGAAGATATCCTCATGTTAATAATATTCCTAATATATTATTAGTTGCTGATGAAGAGTTCTTGACAATGATTCATTATCATACAAAAGACAAGACAACTCTTGCAGAGCAGGTTTCGCTTCTTTTCAAAGGCTCCGCACACACTATGTTTGGAGAAAGCATGCCCAACATTTACAACACTGGCTTATGCAGAGCTATTCAGTTGAATATTTATAAGCCGCCAATGAAAGAACTTGAGAAAATAAAAAAAGAGTTTCCAGACATGCAGATTGTTTTTCAGGCTAGTAAGTACTCTATGAGAAAACATGATTCTCCTGCAGAATTTGCTGATTATGTCAGTCAATACAACGATTTTATTGACTATGTGCTTATTGATCCTTCTGGTGGCAGAGGAGAAGTTTTTGATATTGACAAGTCTGTTAATATATTCAAGAAATTAAGTGAGAAGCTACCAGTTAAGACTATTGGCTTTGCAGGTAACCTTAATGATAAGAATGTTGAAAAAATTATTGTTGAGCTCATAGAAAAAACAGGTACAAAAGACTTCTGTACTGATACTGAGTCTGGTACAAGAGTCAAGTTGTCTGATAAGCACGGTGATGATGTGTTTAATATGAATAAGGCTCAGGGTTATTTAAATGGTTCATCAATTATTCTGTAAGTAAAAATTGCTATTCGTTTTACTAAATATGCCTTACTTATTAATTTTCAGAACACTTAATCTATGTCAAGCTTTGTTAAATAATTGCGTTCTACTGTTCAAAGCATCCTGCTTACTAAATAGTAGTAACATAAGAAAAGCTTTATAAATCTAATCAGCCATCTAATATATATGGGGGAAAACTTAGAAAATAGGATTTTTGTAGTAGAACATGGAGCTGCAGAAAATGTAGCTGGCTCAAACTTCATGATTCATATAGGCCCAGAATTACACGCAGTTGATATAGGGAAAAAATACCAAAAAGGAGAAGAACACGAGCCTTTCTCATACAAACCTTCTGATGTAAAAACAGTCACATTCACACACGAGCACATGGATCACATAGGGCTATTACCAAAACTAAAAAAAGAAGGCTTTAATGGCCCATTAATCACAACTCCAGAAGGATTTGAACTGGGTAAACTACAACTAGGACAAATATATAGCGGCCCATTCATACATAATAAATGGGTAAAAGGAAAAAAATACAAACACGGCCCAAAAGCAGGGCAATGGATACCATTTCAAGAAATCTTATATGAATATTCTGACTTCCAAGAAATAAAAGAACTTTTTGTGTCGCATGAAGACAAAAAAGGCATTCCATATCAAACACCATTCAAGCTTTCAGACAAAATTCAAGGAACTTTTTATGATGCAGGCCATATTCCTGGCTCAAGCCAAATTCTTTTTGAAATTAAACCAGATGGAAAAAAACCAATAAAGCTTCTGACAACTTATGACTTAGGAAGAACAGATTACAAAACAACAACAAATCCAATTGCTGATATCCCTATAGTCAGGTTTCCGCACACAGATTTTGGAAAAGATATAGATTATGTAGTTGTAGAAGCAACATATGGTAATAAAACTCATGGAAGTCTCGACGATTCAATAAAAGAATTTGAAGACTCTATCAATTACGTGGCAAAGAATGATGGAAGATTAGTTATTCCTGCTTTTAGCATTATGAGAACCCAGATGATATGGAATTTCTTTTACAGGCTTCAGAAAGAAAACAGAATACCTCCTGATTTTAAGCTATTCTCAAACAGCTCAACTGCTCATAGTGTTGCAAGAATCATGCTTAAATATATTAATAATATGGATGAACGAGCTCAAATTGAGTTTGCAAATAAAAAAGATAATCCATTTAATTTTGAAAACCTTGTAAAACTTGACACTAAAGCTACGACTGCCTGGCTTAAAGACAGAAACATGAAAGGTTCAGCAATAATTTCATCTTCTGGGATGGGTGATATGGGTGGAATTGTGAGAGTTCTTGAGCAAACCCTGAAATATCATAATAATATTATTATGGGAACTGGATATGCAGCTCCAGGCACAAGAATGGACTTATTATATAAGGGTGAAACAGAAATTCCATTTATTGAAACAGCAGGCATAGTTCACAGAAAAGCAGCAGTACGAAAAATGGGCGGCCTTAGCGGGCATGCTGATATTAATGAGACTATTGCTCACTTAAAAAACATGAAAGACCCTGCCAAAGGAGAGCATTTCAAGAGAATATTCATCAAGCACGGTGAGAAAGCGTCATGCCATGCTCTTAGAAAAGCCTTGATAGAAGCAGGCTACAGGCCTGGTGAAGTTATTGTTATGGAAAAAGACGAGCATTATTTCTTGGATTAAACTTTCACGAGAAAACTATTTCTGGCAAGTATATATATTTATATTCTTCATATGCCAGCATTGTTTCGCATTTTTTGATTTCTGTGGGAAAATTATTTCTTAGATTAATTAGGGATTTGTGAAGCTCTTCTGTATTGTCAATACATATATATACTAATAAGTTATATTTTCCTATTGTCTTGACTGCCCAGAGCATGTTTTTGTCTCTTTTTAATAATTCTTTAAGTTTGGATTCTTTTTCTTGTGTCAGACCAGATATGCTAAAAAGAACAGCATATATATCATATGAGAGAATTGAGTAATTTAAAACCGGCATGAATTTTATTATCAAACCTTGTTTTATTAGTTTTCTTATCCTGTATGTGACGGCGTCAGGCGAAAGCTTTGTTTTCTCTGCAAGCTTATAAATTGGTATTGATGCATCTTCTGCCAGGTCTTTTAACAATATTTGGTCTTTTTTATCTAAATTTATTTCATCTAAATTTATTTTTTCATCTATCTTTATTTTCTCAGTTGTTGATTGTGTTTTTTCTTCTTCAATTTCATCAATAAGAGTTGCAGGTATGCTTCTGCTTATGAGATTTCTGGTAATTATCAGGACATCATATTCCTGCAAATATTTTTCTGTGTCAGTCATTATTTGATCTTGAATTCTTTCAAATTCATTTACTGACTTTGCTATGACAGCAAGTTCAAAATCATATCCATTAACATATTTTATGATAGCTCTCATAAAAGGGTAGGATTTCCATTTCTCTATTATCTCTTTTTCAGTTTCTGGAGTTAAATTATTGAGTTTTATAAAAAGATGATATGCATCATATCCCAGTTTGTTGATGTCAATGAGAGTTCTATAGCCCTGGATCAGTCCTGCTTTTGTGAGCTTATTTATCCTGTACTTGGCTGCATCTCTGGACAGCCCTACTTTTTTTGCAATGTGCGTGTATGAGTCTCTAGAATTATGGGACATTAAAGCAAGGATTTTCTTGTCTTTTATATCCAGCTTTATTTTTTCTTGTTTTGGGTTCTGCTGTAAATATCTCATGTTAATTAGCTCATAATAGCCATATTATCTTAGTATTTATTTAAATCTTTCGGAAAACACGCATTTTTCATTCAAATCTTTATTATATATCTTATACCTTATAAGGTTTGGTGATGAAAATGAACCAAAACAACCAGAACAAATATTTTGTCCAGAACCGTGTAAAATGGAAGCAGGCTCAGGATTTTGCATTCAGATACATGCAGAGATTCACCAACAATCCATATCATGACAATACTCATATGAAAGAAGTTGTCAGAGATTCTTTGATATTAAGTGCAAGAGAAGGAATTGATTCCAGATCAAGATATATTATCTCAACTGCAGCCTTGTTTCATGATATAATCTACAAAATAGGCAAAAAAAACAACGAAGAGAGAAGTGCAAGAGTTGCAGGTTATATATTGAAAAAAATTGGATACAACCAAAAAGACATTGATGAAATTCAGAAGTTAATACTTTCAACAAAAATGCCTGTCAATCCAAAAAGCCACTTGGAAAAAATAATCTGTGATGCTGATGTTGACAACCTTGGTAGAGAAGATTTCTTTGAAAAAAGTCAACTTGTAAGGCAGGAACTTGGGATAAGTGATGATAAAGAATGGTACAAGTCAATGCATGGTTTCTTGGGAAATCACAACTACTACACTGCAAGTGCAAAAAGTAGAAGGGATAAAGGAATGAGAATGAATCTTTCAGAGCTAGAAACAAGAATAGAAAAATAAGAGAATAAAATGGAGGGATAAAAATGATAGTGGCAGGATGGTCATTCACAAGCGCGTGCAACCTTCGATGTATTCATTGTTATAATGCCTCAGGAAAACCCAAAGAAAATGAGCTAACACTTGAAGAAGCATACAAAGTCGCTGACAAGCTGAAAAAAGCAGGCGTTATAGCAGTAAACTTTGGAGGAGGTGAGTGTGCATTAAGAAAAGATTTTATTCAGCTATGTAAATATCTGTTTGAATCAGGTATTGAAATATCCTATACGACCAATGGAACTTGTTTTGAAATAATAAAAAACCATCTTCCCTTGTTCCATGACATTGGTGTAAGCCTTGACTTTGCAGATGAAAAAAAACATGATGAGTTCAGAGGAGTGAAAGGAAATTACAAAAAAGCAATTCACACAATTAAACAACTTGTTTGCAAAGGTGTAAACACAGAAATTGTTACCTGCATCACTAAGCTTAACTGCTCTGAGAATGAACTCAAGAAGCTGCATGAGCTTGCAAAAAAACTCAAAGTTGATTACTGGAGACTTAATAGATTTAGGAATAATGGAAGAGGAGCAGATAATAAAAGTTATCTGGCTCTCGACAAAGAGGAATTGAGAAAAGCTTATGCTTTTCTTGCAAAACAGATTGATAATTCTGTATCTACCCCAGAACCTTTACTCAGATCTGCCTTTGGAGGAAATTATTCATTTCCTGGCGACCCATCTGGTTTCACAGCTTTTAGAATCCAGCCAGACGGAGAAGTCAGTCCTTCTGTTTTCCTGAAAGAATCTGGCGGAAATATCAAGTGCAAATCTGTCAAGGAGATTATGAATTCAGATGTATTCAAAAGAATAAGAAACAGAAAACCAAGAGGCAAATGCAGGAAATGTTCTTCTTATTATCATTGCAGAGGTGGCGATGCCGGAGCTTCTCATCTTGAATATGGTCATTTTGATGGTCCTGATCCTTTGTGCTGGTTAGAGCCTGATGAGAGCAGAATTCATCCCAAAAAAAAGATATCAGAAAAATGGAATGTTCATGAGAGATATCTGTGCACTGCTTATGTTCCAATAATAAAGGAGTATGAAAAGAAAAAAGATATTGGAATGAAGATAAAGGAAATGATGTAAAATGTTAGAAAACCAATTGCCAAAACTGGATTTGAACATTACAAACAGATGCAACTTTAGGTGTGTGCATTGTGCATTTGACTCTGGATGTAAAGAGATGAAAGAGTTGAGCCTGAAAAAAATAAAGCAAATACTTGTTCAAACCAAGAAATTAGGAGGTGAAAGATTTGACATAACTGGAGGTGAGCCTCTTCTTAGGAATGATGTGTTTCAAATTGTGGAGTTTGGTAAAAAACTTGGTTATAAAATTGAGCTTGTGACTAATGGTTCTCTTTTGTCAAATGATAAGCTTGGAAAATTCAAAAACCTTGGCCTTGATGCAATTGCAGTCTCACTCGACGGCTCAAACTATAAAATATACGATAAGATAAGGAATGTGAGCAAAAGAACTTACGAAAAGGTGGTTAATAACATCAAGAAAGCTGTCGCAATGGGTTTTAATGTAAAGATAAATACATTGGTTTGCAAATCAAATTATAAAGATATACCTAACATCATACAGTTCTGTATTGAAAATAATATAAAAGAGCAGGGCATGTATTATTTTACGCCTGTAGGCAGAGGAGAGAGAAATAATGAAAGAGCTGTTGAACCTCTTGCTTGGTTGAAATTTATTCAGGAACATCTCTTAAGATATGAAGATAAAATCAAGATTGGTCTTGAAGTTCCTCTTGCAAAAAAAGGGTTAATTAAGAAAGAGAATAGATGTATTGCAGATTCTGAGAGATATCATTTACAGATTCTTCCAGATGGTAATGTTTATCCTTGTGCAATTCTTGCTTCTTATGAAAAACCTATTGCAAACCTCCACAAAACAAACATTCCTGATATTTGGCAGAACAAAAAGCTCTGGAGGGAATATTGGGATAAAATTAATATTCTTTTTACGGCTTGCAAGTATTGTGTGAATTTCAAGGCTTTTAACATTTCTTGCTATGATTTTGAAAAATATGATTTTGTCTGTCCTCTTCGAAAGTTCAAGCCCAGTGAGGTAGTATGATGAAAAATAATATGAAAAATATTATGAAGAAAAAACAAGGAAGATTCATTGTATTTGAAGGCCTTGACATGGCAGGCAAGACAACCATAATAAAAGAAATTCTGGATAAAATTGATGAACCCCAGAATTATGTTTATAATAAAGGGCTTAAATCAGATACATTTCTTGGAAAATTAGCTCCTAAATTTCCTTCTACTTTTAGTTTTATGCTGGAATTAGCTTATAGCACGCAGCATATTGTTAAGCCTGCTTTAAAAGAGGGAAAAACCGTGCTTCAGGACAGATATGATTTCTCTGTAAAGTCATTTGTTCCGCAAATAAATAGATTTTATAATAGATTCTGGTCCAAAGTTGGCAGCCTTTTTTTGTTAAAACCAGATAAACTATTCTATATTACTGTTTTACCAGAAGAAAGATTAAAGCGTCTTGAACAAGATACTGATAACAAATATCATCAAATACTTCTGGATAATCCTGAACTTATACAAATGAGGGAAGAGAAGTATCATGAGCTGTATGATTCATTCCAAGGAGAAAAATATCTTATTGATACAACTAATAGAAGTATTGATTCTGTTGTAGATGAAGTTATGAGTAAAATCAAAGAAAAATCAGGAAATTAAAGAAAAATTAAAGTAAAAAAATTTGAAATTAAGTTACATAATCATTTAAACCATTTAAACAAATCAGTAATGTCGATTGCACTGGTTAAATGATGTTTCCGCATATTTGCAGTTAATATAGGAATATATGGTTTAAATGATTTGTCAATCGCTCTAATCCTCATGTTTCCTTGGGTAAAATACCATTCACCTACCTTTTTCTCTCCGTCATAAAAAGCTATATGATCAGGCAGCTTTGTTAAAGGGGGCGCGTCTGATTTTATGCTTTCCCATTTATAACTCACGTTTCCTAACTCCGTATCTTCAAGTACTTTATGAACTAAACTAGTTCTTTCGGAATATTCTTTTGTTGGTTCCATGTTTTTCCCTCCCTACATTTAAAATTAAATAAAAAAAATAAAACAAAATTAAAAATTTTGAAATCACAAAAGCAAAGATTTTGTTGATTTTTCTTAAAAATAATAATAATAAAAAAGTAAAAAAATTTAAAAAATTTTAATTGATTTATGCAGGCACTTTGAAGATTGGCGGCCTGTTTCTGTCCAGTACAGTTATCTTGAAGGTTTGTTTGTCTTCGAAATATCCGTCGCTTACAGCTACTGTTACTGTGTATTCTCCTGCGTCGGCATATCCTGTCTGGTATGTAAGGGTGTTTAACCATCCGCTTACAGTTACATCGAGCTCATCGTTTTCTCTGTCAGTTGCATCAACGACAATTTCAATTAGGTCTCCTTCTTCTACTGTGATTGAGTTTATCTTTTCAAGCACTGGTGCTGTGTTTTTCTGTGTGATGGTTAGTACAACTTCCATTTTGGTTGTTGATTTACCGTCATTTACAAGCACGCTTGCCTTGTGTGTTCCTGCATCACCTATCTTGGTTCTCCAGACGCCTTTGTTGTCAAATGGCTCTGAAAATGTCACAGTTGCTTTGTCTCCGTCAGGGTCAATTACTTGCGGGCTGAGAGAGATGATTTCTGTTTCCATGGCTGTGATTTGTTCAGGAACTCCTTTGATTTCTGGTGCTCTGTTCACATCAAGGACAGTAATGTCTACTGTTGTTTCTGTTTCTTTGTTTTTGTCTCTTGCCTTGATTTGGACTGTGTATTTTCCAGCTTCGTCAAATCCAACTTTATGTGTGGAAGTTTTCATAAATCCTGAGTATTCAACAATTACACTTTCGCCTTCTGGATCATAGATGTTGCAGTCAAGTCTGATTGTGTCGCCCTCTTTGACAATTACTTCTTCTGGGCACTCAATGATTGGTGCTTTGTTGCCTTTATGAACAATAACCAGAATGTCTTGGCTTGTGTCTGCTTTTCCATCGCTTGCAGTCACAGTTACCAGATATTGTCCTGCGTCTCCATCAGCTGTTTGCCATCTTCCATTGCTATTGAATGGTTCGGTGAATGAGTATGTAACAACATCTCCGTCAGGGTCAATTGCTTCTGGTCTAAGTACAATAAGTTCTCCTTCAGTTGCTTCTAGAACAATTCCTTCTTCAGGTATCATCATTTCTTCCTGAGATTCTTGTGTTTCTTCAACAGGTGTTATCTCTTCAATCTCTAGAGGAAATTCTCCTGTCTCGCCAGTTGCATTATCTTCATATACTGCCATTTGGCAGCCTGCTATCATTAACATGCTTAATGCAAAAAGAACAAATATTGTTATTGCTTTCATGGTACCACCTTTGTCTTATTTCTAAAAATAGCTATTTTTCTAATTTTTTCTTAAATGAAAGGAATACTATATATAAAGTTTTCTATTTTTAGCCATTCTAAAGTAGATACAACTCCATTTTTGATAATTAATACTCGAATTAATGAATAATATGATACATTAAATAAAATAATAATAGATAAAGGTGAGAAAACCCTAGCTATATCTTATTGTAATGCTTCATGACTTCATACAAATCCTTGGTATATCCACCCATGAATTCATCATTCTTGATAACATGTTGTAATCCAAAGAAGAACTGACTCCCCAAAGCAGGATTTTCATACGTTTCAAAAACGCTTTTAACAATATCTTCAGGTGTTCCTGATTCAACTAATTCATCATGTATCCTTTGGTTAATTCCAACAGTTACAGGAGAGGGTTGTTCTTTTCTTAAAACGCCATTTAATACTTTTTTTGCATTATACCCAATAACATCACCCAAATGAGCAATTTTAGTCTTGCCCTTTCTGATTGATTTTTTTCTTTCTATTACATAGGTATGTACTGCTGCCGTTAACAAAGTATCAAAAAACTCAAACTCATGTCTTTGGTCGGGAAATTCTTCTTGCATCTCTGAAATTACTTGCATAGCTTGATAATCTGCCATCCCTTCAGAACTAACTCCATCTATATGTGCTAATTCGTGAGCATAAATTCTATAAAATCCTTTCATATTATTATCTAAAGAACTTCTTGAAATTTTTACTACATTCTTTCTAAATGGAGAGATTCCTCCTCCCTTACCTGATCTCATTTTTGATACTTCGATGCACACATTTTCTAAATCAAGAGTAGGACAATGTTGTTGAACGTATCTATCAACATCTGCTTTCATTTCTGAAATTTTTTCAGGATCATATTTATCAGTCTTTGTCCCTCTGAAAATAATAGTTGCATTTTGATCCTTACCATCAATAAATTGTTGAAACTTTTCAACATCTTGACTAGACATTGTAGGTAACAATTTTGGTAACAATTCCTTAAGTTGCTGAACAGTAATTTCAAGAGAATCCATTTCTCCAGGATACTTTTCTTTTGCAGCTCTGTAATTTTCAGACAATTTTGCAACATCTTCTTTTATCTCATCAATAGAAGGAACAGCAAAATCAACTTTTTGATTTTCTGATTTCTTGAAAGTATAAATATATGCACCACAGACTGCAGGATATACAATGTAATTTGGAAGAGCTTCAAGAGCAGGTACGATGTTTCGAGCAGCAATTATACTACAACCTACGAAATATCCAAGATTTCTGACAAAGAAATTTGGTCTGTTAATATCATTATGATTGACAGCTAAATGATTAATTCGAACATTATGATAATCATTAAATGATGTTTGTATTCTTTTAAGTTGTTCGCTTTCAGAATCAGATTCTGCTCCAGCAATCTTTTGATCCAAATAATCTCCAAGATTTTTTGCAATGAGATGTTGTATTTTCTTTTTCTTTGGGTTACGTATCACCTTGGCAACGTAATCAATAACATTGCGTAAAATAGGTGTGTGGGATGGCAGATATGGCTTTTGAATATCTTCTAAAGGTTGACTGTGTAGAACTAATCGGCCATTATCTCTTTCTTCAATATTAATCCCTTCAAGGATAGCTGATATTTTATCATTTAAAACCATTTTAATGATCTCCCTCGAGGCATTTTTTTACAGCATATTCAATAAAATGGCTCTTATTTCGGAATAAACCTTCCTTTAATTTACTCTTAACATCCTCAAGAGTCCTATCTTCCATCGATACAGAAACTTTAATTTTCATAGTAAGAAGTAGTAAGATTTACCACTATTTAAATGTTTTGATTTTGTAACTACTATTGAGTGATTAATAAATGGGTTTTGATGAGTTTTCCCACACATTCATTCTTATTCTTGAATATCGCTAAAGCACATTAGAATTAATGAATAATAAAGAAAATAAACAAAAAAAGAAATATGTTCAGGGTTGATCCATAGCAGCCTGTAATTGAGCTAAATCCATAGCTGTCACGGCTTCTGCAGGCAGCTCTATGATTACTGGCTCGTCAAAACCATACAAATTCATCTCAGTAATAGATGCCATTTGAAGCTCGCCAACCTCATCAGTCTCAAGTCCAATATTCTCAGGAGTCAACACCATATCAACTTCTGAAACTATCTTTTCAATAACAAAAGATTTCTTATTAATCCAAAGTGCGGATTTATAATCCTTAATTATATCCTCGAAATTCATATTAGTGTTAAACATATCCCTGTTTTGTTGTTGCTTTAGCACACTTTCAACAAGCTTGCCTAAGTCAGGATGAATTCTAACGACATAAAAGTCTTTACCATCAATAGTTTCATCACTCAAAATCTCAATCTCACCGCTGTTAATAAGCTCAAGCATTTGAGCCACCTGGTCCTGTTGATCCCAAAGGTCAGCATTTAGACTCATTTTAATCCATTGATTTGCAACCTGAGTGTATATGGTATTATCAATAACATAAGTGTTGCTGTCTAATTCTTGTTCCTGACCATTGAGTTCTAATTTCATAGCACCCAACAGACTCATTTTTTTGCCAATTCTGTCAAAAGTGCCTTTTGATGTTGTCTGAGTTTTAATAGTCACTTGTTCACCACTTTCTTCAGTCATAATATCCATTGTCATCAGCATATCAAAAGAATATGTTTCTAAATTAGTATTTGCTTCAATCAGCTTGGCTTGCAGTTCTTCTTTTGTTAATCCAGCAGTATCACATGCACTGAGCATTAATAATCCTGCAACTAAAACTAGCAATGCAAACAATCCAATAAATTGGTTTTTTATCAGAAAATTTTTTGATTTCATTTTTCCACCCCTAGGTTATACTTCAAACATTTTACTTTAAACTTTTGTCAAACTCTTTTAATAATTTTTCCTGTTTTCTGTTTAATCTTTCAGGAATGGTTACAATTAATTTTATCAACTGGTCGCCTCTGCCAAAACCATTCAAATGCTTGATGCCTTTGCCCCGCATTCTAAGCACAGTGCCTGGTTGAGTTCCATTTGGAATTTTAAGAGTTGCATCACCATCAATAGTTGGTATTTTTATTTTATCTCCGAGAGCTGCCTGGCTAAAATTTATTTCCTGCTCTAAAATCAAATCATCACCATGCCTTTCAAACAAATCATGCGGTTCAACATGGATGATTAAGTATAAATCTCCTGGCCTGCTTCCTCTAAAGCCAGCTTCACCTTCACCAGTAACTCTGAGCTGGGCATTATTCATTATTCCTGCAGGAATTTCAACTTCAATTGTTTTTGTTTTTCTGTGTCTGCCTGTTCCTTCGCAGGTTTTGCACTGCTCTTTAATGCTTTCACCTGTTCCATTGCATGTTCTGCAGGTTGTGGTTGTCTGGAACAATCCAAAAGCAGTTCTTCTAGTCTCTCTGAGCGCGCCTGAACCACGGCAGTCAGGACAAGTAGTGATACCTATTCCTCCCTGGCCGTCACAGTTTTCACAAGCATCATTTTTTGTAACTTTAATCTTTTTTTTCATTCCATTGGCTGCTTCTTCAAGACTAATTGTTAGTTCATATGAAAGATTGCTTCCGCCAGCACTTCGTGCTCTTGAAAAAGGACTGGTTCTTCTTCCTCCAAAACCAGCGCCTCCTGAAAAAAAAGTGTCAAAGATACTGTCAAAGTCAAATCTGTCAAATCCAAAATCAGAAAAATCAAAACCTGAGAAATCAAAACCACTTCCACCAAATCCTCCTGCCCCTGCGCCTGAACCTGTTCCATATTTTAATGCATCAGAACCATAAGCATCATACTGCTTTCTCTTGGTTTCATCGCCAAGAACAGAAGCAGCTTCATTTATCTCTTTGAATTTATCTTCACTGCCAGACTCTTTGTTAAGATCAGGATGAAATTTCTTTGCTAAATTTTTGTAAGCTTTCTTGATTTCTTCTTTAGTGGCGTTTTTGCTCACTCCAAGTAGTTTATAATAATCTTTTGACATGATAAGAAAGATTTCCTGTGTTTGTTTTTAAATGTTTTGTTTACTTTAGGTCAACAAATGCAAAAAAAAATGTAAAAGCTTTAAATATTCATAGAACTTCCCTTTTTCATGAGGTGAATGATGTGATTAAAAAAACAAGTATGTTTACACTGGCATTCTTATTAAGCAACACTCCGTTATATGCAGATGCTTCTCTTGAAAAATTAGTTAATTTGCAAAGTGCGCAGCAAAAAAGATATGGGCAGGTTATTGCTCAAAAAGTTGATTATAATGCACCTACAAAAATCATTGAAACCAATGCCAATAAATTCTATGCAAAGGAATATTTCAATCCAGGTACTAATCTTGTAATTAATCCGGAATATGTTATGGGAAAACCAGATAATAAGTATTCTGAAATTCTTCCTAATGGAGAACTCACTGTAATAATGGAAAAGCCTTTTTCAAAGTTAATGTTTTATGCTGAAGGCAGAATTGTTAGCAAAAATGAAAGTGATTATTCAGTTGCTGCTCTTGTGCATATGGAAGGTGAAGAAGCATGGAGAGAACTTGTTCCGACTGCCATTCCCGGTGCTCTTGATATTCCTCATGATGCACAAACTTTGGTGAATACAATAAAAATAAAGAATACGGGTTCTGAACCAATACATATTGATGCTGTTATTGGTTATTCTCGGTAAAAATTCATTAAAAAAACTGAGCAACAGAATCAATGCAGGCTTTTGCCAAAGGAACAGCAGTTATATATGCAATAGGTTTCATTAAGCAATCATTAACATAAGCTACAGCAAAATCAAAAAGCGATTCAGCTGAACTGGTTTTGCTATCAACGGAAAGATGATTATGATACGCTAAATTCAGCTGGCTGAAAGGCGCAACATCTGCTGCTATTGGTGCTAATGGATGTGCAGAACAATAAAAATCTGCCAAAGGATGATAAGTTGAGAGTGGCGGTGGGCGTACAGAAAGATATTTGCTTTCATTTGCTCTTTTTTCTAGGTTTTTTTTCATTTTATAATGGTATATCTATTAAAGTTTATTAATGTTTCTCTTTAAAAACTAATTAATTCTTGTTTTACGCATTTGAATGATTTCTTCTTTGAATTTGGATAAACCATCTTTCATGCAAAGACAATAATCAGAAATATTCTTGTAAAAATTATTATTATCTTCACCATCAACAGGAGAAACCATGTAGCGCACCAAACCTGCCTGATAATGCCAGGCAACTTCATATCTCTTGACAATATGGCCAAGCATTTTATCGTCATTAGCAGTAAATTCCAGATAATGGCTTGGAAGTTCAATCCAATTAATTTTTTTTGGATTTACTTTGTGCTGTTTTTGGTGTTCTATTTCAGCTAAAGTATTTGCAAGTAAAGCACCAGTCAGAGTATTCATAACTCTATTATGAATATCCAGCATTGTGGAAATAATATGGTACTGCTTAGGATTTATGCCCTCGGTTGCAACCAGAATTTTTGTGGCATGCTCAAAATAGCCATTATAATCCAGTGCTTTATACCAACTCCTTTCAGAGAATTCATCCCAAAGTCTTTTTTGCTTTAATAGAAATGGCTTTGCTTGAGGAAACTCTTTTAAATGTTTCTTAAGAGAAATTAAACTTTCAAAATCAGGGTCTGAAACTTTATCAAAAACTTCTTTTGTGATAATAACCTCGAGGTTCTTGGGCTCTCCAGGTTCGTCCAAAAGTACAGGAACACTGATTGTAAACTGTTTTTTTTCTAACATACTTAATTCATACTTTGCTTGTTCAGCTTGTTTTTTCAGAGCATTATAAGTAACAAGTTTTCTTCTCATCTCAACGCCATACTTTTTTTTAAACTCAGGAACCAGCCAGTTAAAAAGAAGATTCTCAGAAATACGTGCAAAACTTTCTTTCTCAGCTACATAATGCTCTAATACATCATCGCATGGGTCATTTCTATCGGACATAATAAAAAAAGAATTAATTTATAATTTATATGCTTTGTTATTCTATCCCATATAACTTGGCTTGGATGAAGAAGATTTCTTCTTTTTTCCTTTGGCTTTCTTATCCCTGTCTTTTTTAGCTATTTCCAAGGCTTTTGGAGGCTTAATCTTTCCAAATTTCTCTTCAAAACGCTTGATATTAGTCTCTAATGTCTTAAAGAATTCCAATGCTACGTGCGGGTCCATGAGAATTACCTTATGATTAATAACCATCTGAGGATTATTATCAGGAGTGAATTGTGGAAACACACCTTTAAAATCAATAATAAATCTGTCTGGCTGATGAGAAACTGTCTGTTGATTGGAGAGCATTGGTGAATGATCTATATTCTGAATTCCCTGCATTTCTTTTTCCATTTTGATGACCTCGTGATTTTAAAAAGAGGTGGAAGTGTTGGTTTATAAATATGATTGAAAAAATCATGTTTTTTTCTAGAAATTTCCGAAAATCTGGCAGTACATAATATAAATAAGTTAATATGTATTGTTTAAAGCAAAAACTTTATATACTAAGTAAGACTAATCTTACTTGGTGATAAATATGGATGTTGCTATAACCAAAATGAGCTCAAAAGGACAAATTGTAATTCCCAAGGAAATGAGAAAGGATATCAAAGAAGGAGACAAGATATTGATAATAAAGACAGATGACAGGATGCTGCTAAAAAAAGCCACAGAAAAAGACAGGCAAATGCAGGAAGACATTGAGTTTTCAAGAAGAACAGAAGAAGCATGGAAAAGTTATGACAGAGGAGAATTTATCACAATGGACGCTAAAAAGTTTCTTAAAGAAATGAAAAAATGGTAACAGTAAAATATGAAGATACTTTTAAGAGCAAAGTAAAAAAGGCAAATGATTTCTTAAAATTAAAAATATATAAACAAGTAGAAAAGATAATAGAGAATCCTCTAATCGTCAAGCCAATGCGCTATGAAAGAAAAGGAACCCGAGAATTATACATTAAGCCCTGCAGATTATCATATGCTTATAATGAAAAAGAAAAAATAATTATATTATTGGATTTGTTTCATAAGAAAGAGCAATAATCAAATAATTACAAGCATTACCAAAACAAATATAAATGATGCTATACAACTAATTTATATGGGAATCGTAGACCTGACTTTTTTATGGGCGGCATTCATGGGATTATTTGCAATTATTAATCCATTCAGCACAGGCTTGGTTTTTCTTGGATTAACATCAAATGATTCTGAGCAGCGTAAAAAATTCCTGGCAAAAAAAGCATCTATTTTGTGCATGATAATAATGTTTCTGTTCATGATATCTGGTTCTTTGATATTTAAAATATTCAGTATTTCTATAGAAGCTTTTCAGATAGCAGGCGGGCTTTTAGTTGCAAAAGTCGGTTTTGACATGCTTAATCCCAAGCTAAAATCAGAGCAGTCTGAAGATGAACATAAAGAATCCAAGCAAAAAAAAGATATATCTCTTATTCCTCTTGCAATTCCCATGCTAAGCGGACCTGGCGCTATCACAACAGGTATTGTATGGATGAGCCAGGCAACTGGTATGTGGAATAAAATAGGACTTCTTGTGATTATTTTAATAATCAGTGCAATTGCTTACATTGTTCTTAGAAATGCAAAATACCTGAAAAAAGTTCTCGGAACAACAGGCACAAATGTAATAGAAAGACTCATGGGGCTTATAGTTCTTGTAATGGGAATACAATTTATAATCAATGCATTAAGAACATTGATACCTGTATTGTTGGGATAAAAAAATGACAATAAAAGAAGATGCTGGAGAAATATTGCTCTTTATTTATAATTGCTATGTAAATAACAAAGGTTCAGTTAATCCAGAAAAGTTATTAGAAACTACAAAATGGGATGGTAACAGGATAGACCGAACAGTCAAATACTTAAAAGAGATTGGAGCGATAGATATTGTTTTAACTATGGGCAATCATCAAGGAGTTCAGCATTTTATCTTAAAGAAGATAACTCCTTTTGGGATTAATACCATTGAGGACCAACCAGAATTTAAAAGAAATTTTGGTTTTGAAGTGAATTTAGGATTAATAAAGTTCAGTTGGGGTGCTACTGAAAAATGAGTGAATCAGATAAAGCATTAGTTGTATTTCAGAGCAAGAAAATTCGAAGAACTTGGTTTAAAGATGAGTGGCATTATTCTTTAGTGGATATTGTCAAAGCTTTAACAGAAAGTATTAATCCTACTGATTATCTAAAAAAACTGCGTAAAAGGGATGAAGAGCTTGGAAGCTACCTAGGGACAAATTGTCCCCATGTAGAAATGCTGACTGAAACAGGTAAAAAAAGAAACGTTCTTGCAGGAAATGCTAGGATAGATGCTGAAAGAGAATTAGGTCGTCCAGTAACAACTAGACAAAACTATCTTTCTGAATCAGAAAAGAAGAAACTTCAAGATAAAAGTAAAAAATGAAAGAAGAAAGTCAAGCAGTTAAAGAATACAGACAAGCTTTTGATGAGTTTTTTAAAGATAAGCCTAAACCAAAGGATGAAGAAGAAAACAAAAAAATGCTGGAAGAGTTCTTCCATTGGTATAATAATATAAGGAAACAATCTGACACAGGAAAAACTCCTGCTGAGATGTATAAAGAGATTTATGGAAATGAACCTTCTGAGCCAGTAAATATGCCAGATGATGATATCGATGAAGAAGAAATAGAAGATATGAGGGAATTTTTTGATAAAGAGCTCTGGCCAAAACTAAAAAAAGATTTGAAAGAAGCCACTAAAAAAGAGGCGTGTTTCCTCAGTTTTTTAGCTGGAACAGAAGTTTCAAATAATATGTTTAAAGAGGAAATGAAATATGCCCATGAAACTATCAAAAAAATGGCTCCAGAAGAAGTTGCAAAGATGATTAAAAATGGTGAAATTTCTAAAAATAATGAAGATGGTCTTTGGTCAGAAGGGTATTTTGCAGAAACATTAAGTCCAACAGATAACAAAGATAAAATGAAGACTTTTCACATGAAGCATGATGAAGATGTGAATTATGATTGCATAAAGTGCAATAAGAAAATATCTGCACATAATCGAGATTGGCATAATCACATGTGCGATGACTGCTTTAACAATGAATATTTCAAAGAAGATTAAGGAACTCCCCTTTCTATTTTAAAATTGTCCCCTTCAAAAATATTAATTTCTGCGTAGCAGACTATATGTGCGAAGCACTGAACTCCCCCTATTTTACTGTCGAGAAATGGAAATTTTATTGTATTTAACTAAAGCATCCTTGTTATGCTCTTTGACCATACGAAGTGTGGTCAAACTTCGTCCGAAAAGTTTTTGTCCCGCCGAATTTTTTGTTGCGAGTGTAGTTTTTGATAAAATTTTATTATTTTATAGTGATTACTTATAGAAACATTTAAAAATAGTACCTCAATTATAGTTAAAGACATGAAATGGTAACTTATGATTTAATGAGACAACAGATTGAAAGAGAAACTTCAGATTATTTGAGTCAAGTTGATAGTAAGGCTGTCAATATATCAAAACCAAAGTTATCATATAAAAGAGGAGCAATTTCAATTGAACTTATGGTGAATGAATTCTCAAAAGGAGAGGTATTATCTGTAGTTGATATTCTGAAGGAATACTATGAGCATTTTTCTAAGTTAGACCCTTCTTATGGTGGTTATAAAATAGTTGCTGAACTAAAACAAGCTTGGCTTCAAAAATTTAAAGATAAGGAGAAGAAACAAAACAGTATGGAAATTTCTTTTAAGTTAGATACTTATACAGGTTCTGCTGATCAAATCACAAATACAATAACCTTTGAAAAAGAAGCTGAATTGTCTCAAGAAGAAATAAATTGTTTCTTAGAAATTTGGAAAAAATATGCATTAAAATCAGATATAGAAAATAGTGGAAAAATTGATGTAAAAGGAAGTCTAAATGAAATTGGAGCTTTACTCTATGAAACTAATCAAGACTTCACTTGGAAGTGTATAGCTGGTTACGAAGGGGTCAAACAAGAAGTCAAAGACACAATTATTTTACCTTTTAAACATCCAGAAGTTTATAAGGGCGTTGGGGAATTAAGCAGAACTCATTTTACATCCAATGTTCCTAGGGCTATCCTTTTTGAAGGACCCTCTGGCACTGGTAAAACAACTATGGCGAGGGTGATTGCAAATGAAAGTGATCTACCTTTAATTTATGTACCAATTGAGTCAATAATGAGTTGTTGGTATGGGGTTGCCGAAAGAAGATTATCTAGGATCTTTGATTACAGCAGTAAATTGGAACAGAGTATATTATTCCTAGATGAAATTGATTCTCTCGCTGGTAGTAGGGAAAAAGAAATGCATGAAGCCACAAGAAGAATTCTTTCTGTATTATTACGAAAAATGCAAGGTTTTGTTTCAGTGGATAATGTTGTAACAATAGGTGCAACAAATAGAGTTAATGATTTAGACCATGCGTTATTAAGTAGATTTAATAGGACTATAACATTTCCCTTGCCAGATCAAGGTGAAAGAAAAGCAATTTTTCATTATTATGCCAAGCATTTAAGTCCAGAAGATGTTGAAAAATTAACTGAAGCAACGGAAAAAATGTCAGGAAGGGATATTGAAGACATTTGTAGTGATGCTGAAAGGATATGGGCTAGAAAGATTATTTCTGATAAATCTGAAGTTTCTCCCCCTTCTTTTGAAGTTTATATTGAATCGGTACAATCTAAATCTAATAATGGATAAGCTATTAAGATTGAAATTTATCAAAAATTTGGGTCGGAATAGAGCTTGGCTCGTATGAAGCCGTTTAATTGGCTCACAATTAAGCAAAACGAGCAACATTAAAAAATTCGGTTTATCTGCGACTTTATCGTCGGAGGCGGGACAAAAATTGAGTTTAACATTAGGGATATACGAAGTTTTTCTGGAACGAAGTGGAAGAAAAATTTGGAGAAATGGCGAGCCGAGCCATTTCTCGTATATCCCTTCAGGCTGTCCCATAATTACCCCTTTCCTAATTTTATCTCTCGACGACAAATGCAAACATTTATATACTTCCTCGTCTATAAAATCGATAAAAACGAGGTGATTTCTATGGCTTACATCGCATCAAACAAAAACCAGAACT
>JAHJQO010000031.1 GCA_018819305.1 Nanobdellota archaeon | reverse complement strand
ATTGTCATCTTTGCGAATGAATGATGCTATGCGACACTCCGAGGGAGCCAACCCTTACCACATCACCGTCGACAAGATTTGCATACCCTAATGCTTGATGTGGTGGGGGTGACGCATCCTTCATTAAGTAGACAATACCCTAATAAATCTGACTCTCATGCCCTTGCTTTCTGATTCTTATTATGCTGTCAACAAAACCTTCCATTTTGGCTTCATGGCTTACAATAATTATCTGGGCTACATTTATCTGGTTAAGAACTTCTCTTACCCTGTCAAGCTGTTCTGATGAGAAGCCGTCTGTTGGTTCATCCAGGATGATAAGGTCTCTGGTTTTGATTGAGCTCAGGAAATCATTGATTACCTTGTTCAGGGCTAATCTGTAGGCCAGAGCAACACTGGTTTTTTCTCCGCCAGACAAGTTTTCAAGCCAAGTCTCATAACCATTCTGCTCAATAACAGGAGAAAAATATTCATCAAGCCTGACTGTTAATGTTTCGTCTTCAAGCAGAGTGTTGAACCATTCCTGGAAAAAAGCATTAAATTCATTATATATTTTAGCAAGAATATGTTTTTCAATTACATCAACAAGATTGATTAAATGTGTCTGCATCCAGTTCTTTATTTCATTGAGCAGGTTGAGTTTTTTCTCATCTTCACGCAGGCGTTCAATTTCAGATTTAATCTTTTCAATCATTTGTGTGATTGTGTCAAGCCTGGTCTTGTTCTCAAGCATGATTTTCTCAATTGTATTCTTTTTTTCTCTTTTGAATTCCAGGTCTTTTTTAGTGGCTTCAAATTCTGTTTTCTTGTGTTTATCTTTTTCCAGCTTTGCCTGTAATTCCTCAATTTCAAATTTGAGCTTTGTTGTTTTGTCTTTTAATTCGCTGATTTCTTTTTCAAGAAGCTTTTTACGCTCTTTCTTTTCTTCAAGAGCCATAAGCTTTACTTTGTTGGCTTCAAGCTCTCTTTCTCCCTGAATATAATTATCAATTTCCTGCTCAATAACTTTCTTTTTTTCTCTGAATTTGTTTTCCCAGTCATCAAGGGTTGCAAGATTTGTATCGCACTTGGTTATAATTACCTGTTCTCTTGCAGTTACTTTTCTTGCATGCTCTAGAGTGACTTTTTGTTCGCAAGTGGGGCACTTGTCAAGGTCTGCTATTTTTTTAGTAATGCTCTGAGAAGCTTCTTTTTTTGTTTTAAATGCAGAGCGCTTTGAATTAATATCAGAGAGCTTTTCTTCAATGGTTTTTAGTTCTGTTTTTTTCTCTATAATCCTCTGCTTAATTTCTTCTGCTTTGCTTGCATCAAAACCAGCCAAGCCTTTTAGCAGTTCTTCAAGTGCCTCATTTATTCTTTTTAATTCTGGCTCATTTCTTTCAAGATGATAAGTCGCAGACTGAAATTCGCTTTTTTTAACCTCAAAATCCTTTTCATTCTTTTTTAATTCATCAAGCTGTTTTTCAAGCTCTTCATAAAGCTCTTTTGTTGTGTCAAATTCTTGTTTTGCTTTTGCAAGATCATCTCCTTTGTCTTCTGCTTTTTCTTTCAGAGTCTCAATCTGCTTGGTGTAGTTTTCTAATTCAATCTTTTTGTCAGGAAGAATCTCAAGTTTGCCCTGCAAAACATTGCACTTGTTTTTTAATTCCCGGATATAATTAAGAGAATTTTCTTTAACCCGCTTGTACTTGTCGATATTGAATAATTTTCTGAGAATATCAAGCCTGTCTTCTTTTTTTTCATAAAGAATTCTTTTCATCTCTTCCTGAGGAGTGAAAACAGTGAAGCGAAAGATTAATGATTTAGATTTGTTAAGCAAGGATTCAGGATAGCCAAGCATTTCAAGCATTCTGGCTTTTAATTCCTGAGGTGTTCCTTCAAATTCATTGTTATTCACAATCAAAGTGCCAGATTCCTGGGCAACACCAGCAGAAGTCCTCTTAAGGCTTCTCTTAATTAATATATTGTCTTTGCCAAGGCTAAAGCCAAGTTCAACAAAGCCGTTGCTAGCTCCATGACGCAGAAGAGAGCTGCCAGCAACCAAGCCCTTCATGATGCCAAAAATAGCGAATTCAATAGCCAAAAGAATAGTTGTCTTGCCACAGCCAATATCGCCAGAGAGCAGGACTGTGCTGTTGGGAAACTCCAAACTCGCATCTACATAAGACCTGATATTTTTTAATTTCAGAGAATTTATTATCATTATGATAAAGGAAAAAAAAATATTATAAATAATTTGTGTTTGTTTACATGTACTGCTTAATTACCTCAGGCAGCATGGCTGGTTCTTCCAATACATGATTAAAATGTTCTGTCCCGATTTCTGTTTTTAATCCTTGATTCAGCCTGTCAACGCTTTCATAACCCCACCCAGCCCCTATTGTGATTAGTCTTTCCTTCCTGTGTATTTGCGGGTGTCTTCGAACATCAATTGATGCTGCTAAATCAGTCAGGGTATCTCCGACATGGATGGTTGCTCCCCCGTCTGTGTTGAGTATATTTAAGGCAAGCGCCACGGATATTTTTGAAGGTTTGGTTATGGCAGTTCCTTTTCCAGCGCCATGATAATTGACCAACACTTCTTTTGTTACGAAAGAATCAAAGAGCCCAAGTATTTTTTGTTTTTTTAATTCAGAATATATTGACCCCCAGCTATTGTTGGTGTTGATTATCATTCTAAGCCTCTGGTTTCTTTGGGAATCTTCTGAGAGCTCTCCAATTTTATGTATTTTTTTTATTGCTTCTTTTATCCCGGGGTAATATTTTACAGGATTATCTTTCTTGAAACTATTATAAGCAATCCACACAGGATGATTTAAATCATTCATTTTGCATGGCAAATCAAATTGGTCATAGAAAGCCTGTATTCCTTTTTCATTAAGAATTTGATTGTATACTTCTTTGAATTCATTAAAGTCTGTGAGTGGAAATGATATGTTGTTTAGCTTGGCCCAATGCATAAACCAGTTGTGCTGCCTTTCCAAGGTCATGCCAATAGTGCCATCATAATCAAAAATTATCCCTTCAATCATAGTAACAAATCAGAACGGGTTTTGATTTATAAGATTTGCTGTTTTTCAGGAAACTTTTTTAGCCTGCCATATAGTAATCGTTCTTTTCTCTCCAAATCCCTGAAAAACCTTTCATAAACATTTGCAACTTTGTAAAGCTCATTGTAATAGTGTCTGATTTCTTTTTCAACAGAAGGTAATCCTTTTTCTATAGTGATTTTTATTTTTTTGAATAAAAAATGTAATTCACTTAATTCATGACTTTGCAGTCTTATTATTATTTCTTCTTCTTTTTTCTCCAGATTAATATCTTTTCTGACAGCCCGCCAGTCCTTGTGCGCAAGGTCTGTTTTAATATGATCCAGGATATATTCTTCTTTCTGCTCAATATGCACTTCTTTTTGTTCAAAAGATTCTATCATTCCTGTTATTGCCTGCAGTAAATCATTAATCTCATTAGTTAAAGCGTGAGCACTTTTATTATTAGAAGGAATTCTCTCATCAAGATGAATTATTACATAATCCAGCGACAATAACCTCTCTTTTAGCTCATGTTTCTTTTTAATAAAATTATTCTCAACATCCATGAACGCAGTCATATCACTCAACACTTCATTAGCAATGTCTTCGTACTCATATTCTTCAGCCATGAACATGCTTAAGATTGAGTCTATATAAATTTTATTATTGAGATAATCACCACAGCAAGAAAACTTTATAAACCCACTGACACCAATCTACGTTACAGCCCCGTGGTGTAGTGGCCAAACAAAAATCAGAGATTTTTGAAACTCTAAAAACTCTGGTTTTTAGACCAATCATCGAGGATTTTGGGTCCTTGGACCTCGGTTCGAATCCGGGCGGGGCTAGTACTAAAAACACGACCTCAGAGAACTATTCTTTGAGGTTTGTGTTCTTTTCTTAATCCTGATTAATTAACTTTTTTTGACAAAAAAACGTAAAAATAGTTACTTTTACACAAAGCCAATAAAACCGAAACATTTATATACTTCTATAGTTACTATGATTACTATGGTTACTATTAACGATGAAGAATTCGGAAATGTTGAATTAAAATTAAGTCCCACTACAATTAGCTTAAAAAGAGGTACAAAGTATCTATTAGATTCATTTGGGGATAAACGGGATTCATATGATGACATAATTAGGACTTTAGTTAAAGAAAATAAACGATTTAAATCTCAAATAGAAAATATGAAACCAGCTAATCAAGAGAATTTAAATAAATTATTTATCTCTTCTTTGAGTAGAAAGACTTCGTCGCAAGTATTTCCTGGTAAAGAAATCTTTTTTAGTTTTAATGTTCCTAATAAGTCTTTAACCTATTTTAGATTTGATATAAACTACGAAAAAATTTCAATAGGAATGAAGATGAGGGGTCAATCTGCTTATGCAGATTCTTTAACTATGACTAAAGATTACTTATTGATTTACGAAAAATTGATTAAAAAGTACGTTGATCCTCTGTTTAGAATTGATAAGCGCAGACTTTTAGACTTAAGATGGTGGAAACAAAAAATTTCTGCTTTGGGTTTATCAGAAGATTCGTATCGTTCAGATATTGAAGAAAAGCTAATCAGTTTTGGAGTGATACTATGACTTTTATTAACGCAGATGATTTCAAAGAATATCTTAATCCTAAAAATATGAAACCAGGGAGTCCTGACACAGTTTTTGTTGAGGTTTCAGTCCCTGATGAATATACTTCTTCAATTTTAGTGCGAAGTCAACAAGATTATGATGAAAGGGTAACTATTGATTTTACAGTTAAATTCAAACATCATGAACATCAAGAAGAAGGAAAAATCTTTCAAAGAGAAATTTCTATAGAACATCATCAAGAAGATAAAAGTCAACATGATAAACCTCATGTGCAATTCCATATTCATGGAGCTAATCCAGATCAAAAAGTTGGTCACTTGTGGCTTATGCTAGATTTAGATGATGCTGACCAATATGAAAAATGTATTGAAGGATTTTTTCCAGTGCTGAAAGATATTGTTCATATATGTAGAGAAGATCTAGATGAAGCTTTACTAAACAAAGAAGAAATTGATAAACTTGGTTCTCAAAGACAATTATTATTGGAAAAAATACAAAAATCTCTTCAAACTAGAGGAATCGAATATGAATTTCCAGGTGGACACAAAGAACAAATATTCTTTAAAGATATTGATAAAATAACTTCTCAAGATAGAACACTTATTCCTTTATTAAACCCTATTGATTATTAATTGAGAGCTATTTTTTTCTAGTTAATATTCAAACTCTAAACACCAACACTACAGAATTCTTTATATTGCTCATCAATATTCCCAACTTCTCTGCCTGTAAAATCATATCTTTGAGTATGCAATGAATCGCTGGGAGTTAATATCTTTCCGTTGTGGGTTACTCGCACTATGCCGTGTTCTAGGGCGTCTTGTTTGATTAGGATGATGTTTTGTTCTAGTCCGACCTCTTTTATCTGTGTTTCTAGTTCTGAGACTGTAAGTTTATCTTGTTCTAAGTGATAGGTGTCTATCATTAAATATGCATTCGGATATTCTTTGATTTTGCTTTTGCTGAATGCTTTAATTATCTTTTTAAGACTGGCAGGAGTGACTGTGTTAATGCCTTTGTTGTCTGTTATCAGATAAGGCGAGAACATCATTATTTTGTGAGGCACTTCTAGCATGTCATTTATGTTTTCCAGGTTCTCATTGTAAATAGTATGCAGAATATTTGTATTTGGATGCAGTTCAAGATTTTTCAGAATAGTTTCATAATTACTCCTGGAATATGTTTTTGGCCCTCCGTCCATGCTTATATCAATGTATTTTAACATTTTCAAAATATTCCTATCCATTTTATGAAGATTTATTCCATTGGTTACCATGCTCACTTGCTTTCCATTTTCATTTAACAGTTGAATTGTTTGGCTTGTTTTTTCAATATCTGCCAGAGGTTCTTTGCCAACTATAACAATGTGTTTTGCAGTTGATTTAATTACCTTGTTAAGAATTTCAGAATCCACAAAGCCAGTATCATCATCCTGCAGATAGCAATGACTGCATTTTAAATTGCATTTATTATTAACTGTGAGAGTTATTGTCTGAAGTTTTTCTTCGGGTTTTGTATTGAGTATTGCTGTTCCAGCTATTGCGCCTGACATCTTATATCACCATAAATAGAGTACATAAACAGATATTTAAAATAATGTATTGATTTTCTTGTTTTTTGGGGAAAAATATATAAATAAAAGAACACATATTATTTAAATGGCTGTTATTTCAAGGAAATCACAGGAAAGAATAAAATTAGACCTCTATGATAAAAAGCTTATTTTCTATTTAAGCCAGAACTCCAGAGAGCCAGTTAATTCGCTTGCTAAAAAACTTAAAATTTCTCCACAGCGGACCAATTACAAGATTGAACGCCTGAAAAAAGAGATTCTTGAGCCTGCAATCTTTATGAATTTCACTCTGCTCAAAATTCCCCAGTACATGATTTATCTTAAAGACTATTCAAAAGAACATATTGAACAGTTAATGCAGAGCAAAGAGATATATTTTCTAATGCAGTGTGTTGGCGCATACCAATGGATTATAAATGTTGTAACTGATGATATTGAAACCTTTTGCCTGAAATATCTGCCAGATGTTCACTTTGAGATTTATCCTGTAATTCGTTCTATACCTGATGATTACAATCCTTTTAATCTCAGTATAACACCAGACCTATTAAAAACTGATAAAGCAATTGAACTTAATAATATTGATTATTCTTTGTTGGCATATTTAATTCAGCATCCAATAGAACCAGCAACAAAGATAAGTGAAGCAACAGGTTTTGACAGAAAAACAATTACAGAGCGCATAAAAAAATACTTAAAATCAAATCTAATACAAAAATTCAGATACGGCATTAATATCTTCAAAATAAGCAGAATTGCATATATTCTCAGGCTAGAAGTTGTGCCAAATAAAAAAAAGCAGCTGCTTGCCCATATAAGAGCAAACATTTACTCTGGCTTTGTATTTGAATCATACAATCAGTATGCTATGCATTACCTCCCTCCATCACATAATGAACTCATAAAGTTTGTTGAAAACCTTAAAGCATTTGATCCGAACCTGAAAATTGATGTCCTGCAGAACACAGAGTTCTTTAAAGTACAGCTTGTCCCTGACGTTGTGGTGGACGTTCTTAAGGGAAGGATAAGTCGTTCTTAGAATGGAACTGAATCATCCTATTCAAATCCTTTAGGCCCTATCTTAATTAGAACTTGTCTTATTTCGTTTATTGTTTTTTGCTGGTGTTTCTTGTCTGACATCCTGACAAATCGAAGTAATAGGTCTGTGAGTTCTTCTTCTGAGAAGAATTTGAGTTTGTGTCCATCTGCTAGGAAGTAGAATCGGAAGTTATTGTATTTTATTTCTTTTATTACTATTCCTCCTATTGTTCCTAAAATTTTTCCTTTTTTAGGGTTTTCTTCTAGTGTGTAGATTAAGTCTATTATTTTGTTGGCTTCGGCTTTGCTGAATTTCTTTTTTATTTCTACAACCAAACTTCTTACTAATTCTACTTTAGCCATTTTTATTTGTTTATCAGTTTTCTGGCTTCATCTATGGTTAGTGTATTCTCTGATGACATAAGAAATTCTCTTAGTTGTTCTTTTACTGCTAACTCATACATTCTTTTGATTATGTCTTCGTATGTGTCTTCTTTTGTGCCAAAGGTCCCTATTAGATTTTTTGTTTCTTTGCTTAGTTGTATGCTGGATATCATTCTATAGTGAGTATAGTAGCTATAGTATTTAAATGTTCTGGTTTAGGGATTTGCCGAGATTCATCTATTTAATTAACTTTTTTTGACAAAAAAACGTAAAAATAGTTAATTTAAAGCAGAACAACAAGAATGGTTCTTAACTGGATTCTGCTAAAACATAGAGTGCCTCTGCTTGTAATAAGAATGGGCTGCTTTGATGAATACATGAATCTAACAAAACTAGCTAAAAAAAGAAACGATGAAAAATTAACTCAGTTATTTTACCATTTGCTATTACATGAAAGTTTAATGAACTGATTTTCTTCTTGAGATTCAAGCGACACAACTTAGTTTTTATGCAGTTATTTCTTGGTGTGATACTTAATGTCATCTCTTTTTTTTCTTCATAGATTGGGCGGGGCCATATTATCCTTCTAAATATGGGAATAAGTGGGCATTTAAGTGAACCTTTATATAGTCTGCATCATTTGTTTTTTATATAGATGAGTTTAATCTGAATTTATCTGGTTTTACAAGAAACGAAAAATAGCTTTTTTTAAAAGAAATTTATCAATTATCAACACGATGCGGGTAAAGAATAGATTATATTCATGAAATTAATTTTACTATGAAAAGTCATGGGTGATATGAATGGGAGATGTCGGATTAGCTGTGTGGTGTTTGAGAATGGAAGAGCATAAACAGAAACATCGTTTTACAATCAAGTATAATGAATCAAAGCAAGAGCTGGAAAAAAACATCTTTGATTATTACAACTGACTTTAAAGAAAAATTAAGAGGATTATGATGGAAAATAATTGTTTAAAATGCCAATTTGAAATACCTAATGACAGGATATATTGTGACAAATGTCTTCTTAAGATTCCAAATAAGTCTTAATTACTCCCTGAGTTTTATTTGTCATGCCTAATTGTAGTCTTTCTAATGAGTTTTATCGCTATTTGGAAGGGTTATGATATCGGGCTTAAACGAGTGAGTTTTTTGTTAAATGGATGTTATTATTTTTTCCGAAACATTTATAAACTTAAGTTAACATCTATTAACTTTGATAAATATGTATAAACTTGAGTTAACTATCCTTCAACAAGAGATTATTAGACTTTTGTTCATAAAAGCAGGGTCTTCATTAAATCAAAGAAGAATTGCTCAGTTTCTGGGAGTTTCACAGCCGGCAGTAATGAAAGCTTTACCTGGTATTGAAAAAAAAAATTTAATTAAGTTAAATCAGGACAAGGAATCAAAAAGATGGTCTGTTGAACTAAACAGGGATAATCGCAAGGTTATGGAATTAAAAAGAGCAGACAATCTGAAACAAATCTATGAATCTGGATTAACAGACTTTCTTGAAACATCATTTCCAGGAGATACAATTATTTTATTTGGTTCATATTCAAGAGGAGAAGACACAATTACTTCAGACATTGATGTTGCCGTGATTGGTGGAAAAGAAAAAAATATTAATTTAACTAAATTCGAAAAACTGCTCGAAAGAAAAATAGTTGTTAATTTTTACAATTCTATGAGTAAAATACATAAAAACCTGAAAGAAAATCTTTGCAATGGAATTGTGCTGGCAGGAGGAATTGAATTATGAGGGCAATCAAATCTTTTGATGAGTTTTTAAAATCAGGAATTGTCAAAAAGCAAAGTCCTGATAAATCAAGAGCATTGTTCTTAATTAGTGAGGCGGAGAATTCATTTGAAGGATTAAAAGAACGTCTTGAAAAAATAGGAATAAATGACAAGAATGCAAATTCAATTGTAAAGGACTGTTATGATATTTTAATGGAATTAATAAGGGCAAAAATGCTTCTTAAAGGATACAATGCATCAGGACAAGGAGCGCATGAGGCCGAAGTATCTTATATGCGAATTCTGGATTTGAGTGAAAATGATGTTCAGTTTACAGATCAGATGAGGTATTTTCGTAATGGAATGATTTACTACGGCAGAATACTTGATAAAGTATATGCAGAAAAAGTAGTGGCTTTCACAATGAAGATTTACCCTTTGCTTAAAGATAATCTTTAGATCAAAATAATTTTTGTTGTTGTGCGGGTATGATCTTTTTTCTTTTTTTGTTCAGAATAAAATTTTCCTAACTTCTTTTAGATATTACTAACCACTATATTTCCTATAATACTCATTGGCTTTGCCAGGATTCTGCCTGATAAAACTAACTATTTTTGATAAGTTAGACCAGTTGTTGTCTATGTTCAAGGCAAGGCACACAGATTCATGCAGTCTTCGCATGGCATGAAGTTTTTCATAAAATTCCTGCCAGCTGCCAATCTCAAAAATCATGTTCTTTTCAGATAAGTGAACACTTTCATGGGAATTCCATCTCTGCCTTAAGAAGAATAAATTCATATCTGAATTCATCAAGTCTCTGAGCTTAAACAATGTGTCATCAATAATAGCTCTGGAATGAAGCTTTCTGCAGATTATCTCTTTAGGATTATCGTTGGTATTATAGAAATATTTGATTGGCAGATTATGATATCTGCAGAATTTCTTACAAGCTGATAATTCCCGATAACTTCCATATTCCAGCCTTGATGTAACAATTGCAAACCTGAATCCTTCTGAATACAATTTTCTCAGAACATGATGGACATCAGGAGCCAGCTCATATTCCATAATCCCTTCTGTAGCAACATGGTCCATGAGTTCCCTGTATTTTTTCCCTCCAAGAGGAAATGTTGCTTTAACAATCTGGTCTCTATTAGGATTAATACCAAATAATTTATTAGCATAATGTATCTTGGCTTTCTCGCCGTAGGCAATGCATCCATCAAAGTCTAATGCAACTATGATATTCTTTGCAATATGTTTTTTTCTGAACATAAACCTATTTTATTATTTAGGATAATTTAAATCTTTTGTATTGGATATGGTATCTGCTTAGTATTTTCAGGGTTATAATTTTTATTTTGCTTCGGAATTCGCACTCATCATTCTTTAGTAAATTATTTAAATCTGGGCAGATTCTCAATTGTTATCATGGCAAACAAAATTAAGCATTCTGAAATAGAAGATATTCTTATGGAAGTTCAGGGAAAATTATCACGACTTTCCGAGTATGAGTCCAATATAGTATCTGTGGATTTTTACAAAGAGGATGATTCAGCTCAAGTGCATATTGTTGTGCAGGCAAATTTGACTGACACTGAGAAGAGAAGAGCATTAGGTTTTGTTCTTGGGGATATGGCAGCAGAATATAAAACCCAAAAACAGAACATTTGTTTTCATCAATGTGATCCTTCTAATTATGCAAAATATTTTGGCAAAAATGATTTGACATTATTGAGAGAAAGTAAATGAATTAGAGTCTTTGATGTGAATTGGTATTTTTTATATTCTCCAAACCATAAAAGTTTTTATACTGGAGTGGTTACTTAATTTTGGGTTTGTGTGATAAATATGAAAGATAGAGATTATGATGTTGCTCTTATTGGCAGCGGTCCTACAAATCTCTGGGCTGCAGATGAGTTGATTAGGAGCGACCCTAGACTCAAAGTTGCTATTTTTGAAAAAAACAATTTTTCTTCAGGAGGAATGATTAATGACTGCAAGCTTAACCTCAGCCATAAAATTGGGGTTGACCTTGATGAACTTAAGATTCCTGAAGAATATGCACATGGACTTATAGAGATTGTTGACCAAAGATTTCTTTATTTTGGAGCAGACCCTTATGTTTCAGGCACTAATGAGGAAGAAGTAAATAAATGGGTTGAAAAAGCAGAGCGTTCTGGCGTTGAACTTATTGCTTGCAGGCAGCGGCATATTGGTACAGACCAGGCCAAAGTTATTGTTGAAAAATTCAGGCAAGACCTGGAATCAAAATTTGTAGAATTTTATATGCAAACAAATGTCAAAGACATTCAGAAAAAAGATGATGTGTTTCAGCTCTTTACCGACTCTGGTGAATTCAGAGCAAAATATGTGCTTTGTGCTCCTGGCAGAGACGGTGCTTATTGGCTTAGGGACCTGGCGGGTAGGTTAGGTGTTAAGTACAGGTGGGGTCCTGTTGATATTGGTGTAAGACTGGAAGTTCGTAAAGAAGTTTATGATCCGATAACAAATATTATTTATGATCCGAAGTTTGTTTTAAAAACCAAATGCCATGGAGACAAGGTAAGAACGTTTTGCTCTAATCCAGGGGGTAGAGTAAGACTTGAGCCCAGTGCTGTAAATGGCTTCAAATTAATCAATGGTGATGCATTGAAAAAACATAAAACTCCAAATACAAATTTTGCTATTCTTAACACTGTTGATTTAACACAGCCTTATGCAGATACAACTGAAATGGCAAGAAATATTGCAATTGATGCTAACAGAATGGGCGGTGGCCGCCCTCTTGTTCAGAGAATGGGGGATTTTCTTGAAGGACGACGCTCAAAAACAGAAACCTTTTTTGATCGTGCAATGGGATATGACTTAATAATGCCGACTCTCAAACCAGGACTGCCTCCTGAAGGTTCAGTGACTCCGGGAGATATTAATCTGGCTTACAAAGCGCGCATTATGAATAATCTTAAGGAAAGTTTTGAAAGGCTTAACAGAATATTATATGGAATCACTAATCCTGCAACTCTGATTTATGCTCCTGAAATTAAATTCTATGATACAAAGTACAAGACCAACAAGAATCTGGAAACAAATGTTGCTAACTTTTTTGTTGCAGGTGACGGCGCAGGTAAAAGCAGGGGAATTGTCTGGGCTGCAGGCACAGGAATAATTGCAGCAAGAGGAATTCTTGACAAGCTTTAAAAAAGAAACTAAGTTCGTTCTTTGCATGAACATCCTTCCTAACATTAAGATTATTGGATTAACACTCTATCTGGAAAAGCAAAAGATTCTTGTGATTGGCGACACTCATATTGGTTATGAAGAAGCTCTGAATAAGCAAGGCATTTTGATTCCAAGAATGCATCTTAAGGAGATTTTTGCTGAGATGGACAAAGTGTTTGAGCAGGTCAAGCCTGAAAATGTTGACAAGATTGTTTTTATTGGTGATGTTAAGCATGAGTTTGGATTTATCTCAGACCAGGAATGGAAGGATACACTTAAATTTCTTGATTACTTATCTGAAAAAACAAGTGGTGCTAAGATTGTTCTTCTCAAAGGCAACCATGACACTATTCTTGGTCCTATTGCAAAGAAAAAAGATATTGAAATTAAAGATTATTTTGTTGCAGATGATATTTTCCTTTGCCATGGCCATAAACTAATGGATGACAATCCTGACCTTAAGAAAGCAAAAACTATAATCATTGGGCATGAGCACCCTGCAATTAATATTAAGGATGATGTCAGAGTTGAAAAATACAAATGCTTTCTCCTTGGCAAATACAAAAAAAAGAATTTGATTGTTGTGCCAAGCTTTAATTTTGTAACAGAAGGCACAAATGTTCTGCAGGAGAGACTATTAAGCCCTTTCTTGAATAACATAAGTGACTTCGAGGTCTTTGTCGTCGGGGACAAAGTTTATAAATTTGGAAAGATTTCTGACTTTGAAAATGATTAAACAAAAAGAACAATCTGAAGAAAGAATTGAATTATATGCTAATGTTAGAAAGAGAGAGTTGGCTGACAACAACATGCTTAAATTGACTGTGGAAACAAGATTTGATGAACATGAATTGTTGATTGATGGAGGATTGAATGGATTGGAAAGAAGTATTCAGTTAGGGGATGTTCCTGTTCTAGAAGCAGAAGTGATTAAGAGAGGGGATTCTTATGAACTTGTTCATCTTCAGATTCCTAATGGAGATGTGCTTTACAAGAAATAAAATTAATAAGAAAAATTAATATCTTTTTTTCGTCTTTCTTTTGTAAATAATATCTCCTTGTGGTGTTTTTAATTCATCCAGAACATAAGAAGCAGTAACAACATCATAAGGTTCTGGTTTTTGCCCTATGAAATCTGTCAGTTCGCTGGGCGTGAGCACAAGTATGGCTTCAAGTGTTTCACCTGGCCATAATTTTTTAGCAACATTATTAGGAAGAACAACACTGTATTCTCCAAAAGGAACAATATTCATGACGATTCTTGTTTTGTCTTTTTCATCTGCTGTCTCAATCCGGTTTATGTGAACAACCAAATCTTCTTCTTTGTTTAATATATCGCCTACGTTCATTTTTTCAACCTTGTTTTATTTTTTTCCTCTTTTCTGTATAATATATATGAATAAATAACAGTGAATATGACGACTGCAAGAATTGGCACTATAACAAGCCATATTGAGATTTTGGGAAACAGCACGCTAAGAATTGCAATGATTCCTGCCGCCATGAAAAGTTTTCCTCCTAGTTGATGAGTCTTGTCCCAGACTTTATCGCTGCTCAGGGTCCAGGGTGTTCTGATTCCTATGAACCAATTCCGTTTGGCTTTTGACACCAACAATCCTGCATATAAAAAGAGCAGTCCTATTGCTGGGGTTATCATGTGGCTCATATTAAACCTTATTCCCAAGCCCCATGAAAGTGTCAGCATATGAATGTAAAACAAGAATACAAATATGATTATTATGAACCAGTCAAAGTATTTTCTGAATTTCTCAATATTAAATTTCAATGGGTCAATGATAGGGATGACCAGGAAAAGAATAAACAATCCAATTGATACTACTGGCATTAAAAAAGCACCCCAGAACCTTGGCATATAATCATCTACTTCTCCTTTTGCATTCCAATGTGAAGCTGTTTCTTCAGGAAGTTTTGGATAAGCCCAAAAAGAAATAAGTATAGACACCAGAATGATAATAATCATTGCAAAATAAGCTTTTTTCATGTTTTGATATTTGAAAGGTGATGTTTATTAATTTTTCTATATCCTGGAACAAAAATCCATAAATCTTATAAATGAGTGGTTTCAGAGTTAGTTTAATAATATTTGAGGTGGTCTTTTATGAGCAGATATTTTTTTACAAGTGAGAGTGTTACAGAAGGGCACCCTGACAAGGTGTGCGACCAGGTGAGTGATGCTATTCTTGATGCAATGCTTAAAGATGATCCTGAATCAAGGGTTGCTATTGAGTGTCTGACAAAGACAGGGTTTATTATTGCTGCTGGAGAAGTCACTACCAAAACTTATGTTGATATCCAGAATATTGTCAGAGAGACTTTGAAAAATATTGGTTATGATAATCCTCGTTATGGTTTTGATTATGAAACCTGCGGTGTTCTGACAAGTATTTCTGAACAAAGCCCTGACATTGCTCTTGGCGTTGATGAAACCAAGGAGCAGGAACAGGGTGCAGGTGACCAGGGAATAATGTTTGGCTATGCCTGCAATGAAACAAAAGAGCTTATGCCTCTTCCAATAATGCTTGCTCATAAACTTACTCTAAGGCTGGCAGATGCCAGAAAAAAGAAAGAATTAAAATTCCTCAGGCCTGACGGCAAGAGCCAGGTTACTGTTGAGTATGTTGATGGCAAGCCTAAGCGTGTGGATGCTGTTGTTGTGAGCACACATCACGAACCTGATATTAAGTTGGAGGACCTTAGAAAGCAGGTTAAGGAAAAAATTATTCTGCCTGTTTGCAAGGACTGGATTGATGACAAGACAAAGTTTTTTATTAATCCTACTGGCAGATTTGTTGTAGGCGGTCCTGTTGCAGATGCTGGTGTGACTGGCAGAAAAATCATTGTTGACACTTATGGCGGTGTTGGCAGCCATGGAGGAGGATGTTTTTCTGGCAAAGACCCCAGCAAAGTTGATAGAAGTGCCAGTTATATGGCAAGATATATTGCAAAAAACATTGTTGCTGCGGGCTTGGCAAAAAAATGCGAGGTTCAGTTAAGCTATTGTATTGGTGTTGCAGAGCCTGTGAGTGTTCTGGTTAATACTTTTGGCACTGGAAAAATTGACAATGGCAAGCTTGTTGAGCTTGTAAAAAAACACTTTCCAATGAAACCAGGCGAGATTATCAAGCACTTAAAGCTCAAACGCCCAATATATATGAAAACTGCTAGCTATGGCCATTTTGGAAGAGAAGACCCTGACTTTACATGGGAGAAAACAGACAAGGCAGAAGAGCTGAGAAAAGAAGCTGAGAACTAAAATATCAAATTAATTAATCTGAAGATAATAATTAATAGATGAAGTTTTGTCTTTCCAGAAAATTATCTATTGAATCATAATCCATAGAAAACTTAGGTCCTGGAGCCTCTATAAAACATACTTTTCCCGGATAAACAGCCAGAGCTTTATAGATATTTTCAGAATAGTGATTTTCATGAAAAAACTCCGAAATCATAATGTCTGAAAATATATTGTTAATTTCGTTTTCGTCTTTAGACATAACTTCTAAAGCCATCTCTCTCTCATAATGAAAATTTAAGCTTGAAGAACTTAATTGAATTAATGAATCACCAATTACAGCAAGAAGGTTATTATTATTCGCAATTCTGTGTAATTCAGTTGATTCAACGATTTTATCACTTATTCTTTTTGTAATTTCAGGAATAAGATCAGATATTTCTTCTCCCATTTCTTCATTATTTCTAAATCCATAAAAACCACCCAGTCCAAATTCATAACCATAACTTTGTCTTTTTATCATCAAAGACTTTTTTTCTATGAAGAACTTTTCATATTCTGGCGGCCACGTTTGAGAATTAGAAAGCCGAGCGATTATTTTTGATGAGAATTCAAAACTTATACTATCTGTTTTTTCTTTGATTGAAATAATATTTGATTCTGCTTCTGTTTCACTCGAAAAAGGTCCATTTAATGTAATCTGTTGTAGTCCATATTCATATGCTCCTCTTACAGGAGTGTCATGGAGGATTTCTGTTTTAATTGATTTTGCAAAATAAACAGGAATTCTTGGCTTTACGTTCTGATTTATGAGATCATTTTTCTGATTTTCAGGTATGTAAGGTTTTCCATCAAACTCTTTTATTATCTTTTGGTTGAGTGGGATGTATTTATGGATGTAGGTTGTATTTTTCATTTTTATCACTTTCTTTAGCAAAAACAGATAAACTTATAAAATATTCTGTACTTTTCACACCTGTGTGGTGTGAAATGATAGATGAGTTAAAAGCAACAGGATTATCCACTTATGAGAGCAGAATAATTATTGCCTTATTAAAGAGAAAACACACTTTAAAGGAGTTAAGCAAAGAGGCGAATATTCCTCCTGGAAAAGTATATTCTGTAGCAAAAATATTATTAAAAAAAGGACTTATTAATGCAACAGAAAAACGCCCTAAAACACTTTTTATAGAGAATGCTTCTTATTTAATATCAAAATTAACAAAGGAATATGAAATAAGGCAGGATGATGTCGTGGATAGGCTAAAAGAATTGGCAACCTCTTTTGATATAAGAGATGGCAATCATACTCCTTTTGCAGATGTTGGAACCACCCTGGAAGATAATAGAAGAATCCAGAGCCGTACGTTTACAGAAGCTAAAAAAGAAGTTCTTCAGATAATTAATATACATCACAAACCAAAATCTAACCGGAAAAACAAAACAATTTGGGAAAAAGAGATAATTAATGCTGTAAAAAGAGGAGTAGTTTTCAAAGTAATTTATCCTTTGAATGTTGACCTCCCTCCATTAATTAAAGAGCTTAATAACAAGTTTCCCAAACAATTCATTATTAGAAGGCTGGATACTGATTTTACACGTTGTGATATAATTGATGGTAAAAAAGTTCTTATTAAATTGGTACATGAGGATCCTCTTCAGTTTGGAGGGCTGATTTTTATTGAGAATAAGAAGCTAGCACAGAATTTGAGAGATGTGTTCTTTAAATTTTGGGATGAATCGCACCTCACCTAAAAGCAGGGTGTATGTATTCTTCTTCTGCGTTTGGCGTCTCTGTAAAATTCTGTTTTGGACAGTGGTCGCACTCATGCGCTACAAAGCCTTTTTCTTTTTTTTCTGGATCAAAACATATACCATTAAGTGAGTATTCACACATATTCTATCACCTTGTATCACCGTTACAATTGTTTAACTGAACATCATATATTGGTTTTTCTAGTATTTAAATGTTGCGCTGATTTATGACTATTTTATAATGGTTACGCTATGGAAAAGATTATAAATCCCAAAAAAGTTCTATACTTAGGTGAACTACAGTGTCGAGAAAAAGAAAGAAAAAAAACAATGATTACCAAGAGCCAAGGTTTAAATCATTTATTGCAAAAGATAAGCCTGATGATTTCTTTAAAAGAGCTATAAATTTGACAACTGAAGAGCTAATAAAGAATGTGGACCTGGCTTCTACTAAGAAAGAACTGCTTCTAATGCAAAGCCTGCAGGGTAGGGCAATGCAGGGTGCATGGGCATACTCTTTGAGAAAGAACACAGATACAATCTACTATTATCCCAACACAACTAATGAAGACATTTTTCAGGCATTAGATTTGCATGTGGGTGCGGTTCACAAAGACCGGCAAAAAATAATCACAGATATATCAACATACATCAAAAAAGTTTTTACTTATATGAAAGAGACAAGAAAACTAGAGGACAAAGTGCTAAACGGAATTACAGACCCTGGCAAGCTTTTTTGTGATCCAAAGAAACATTGCGCTAAAATGGTTACTAACCAAAGGGGCATTAATGGCGAGAGAGATCCTTTGGGTGGAATTAAATTTCTGGAATACACGCTTATTAACAAGCCTCTTGATTTTCTAATCGGAGCCTACATTGGAGGGTGCATTGACTCTGCAGAATGGAGGGCGCGCACAGAAGATAAATACAAAATCAAACTGCATCAGGGTGTGTGCATGCCTGTGCATGTGGAAAGAGCCAGAAAAAAAGGATACACTCTTTCTGACCTGGCAAACATGGATGCCAAAAGTGTATCTTTAGAACAACTGGAAAATGAAAATATTGTGAGTAAAGCATATAAGACCTTATATTCAAGCGGATATGTGTCTGGGTTTATTCAGCTTCAAAAAGGATATGGTGTCAGTGATGACGCAGCTTTTATCTCAACAGCCCTGCTTTTTGGGCTTGAAGCAGCATGTGGCCTTTTGTTAATTGATGCTATAGATACATGGGACAAGTCAACAGCTATGATTATAAGAGACGGGCAGGATGAAGTAATTGGTCAGGGAGTTAAAAAAACTTATGAAGACACTTTTAAAGAACCTTTTCCCTGCACAGAAGATGATGTGATGAAAGTAATTTATTTGTCAGCTATTAATTCTGAAAACCACAGGCGTTTTCCTTCATCCTCTCAAAGAAGATTTGTTCAGATTGACAAGACTACAGGTTTGCATGCCATTGAAAGCCATGTGCTCTGGATTAAATCTGTGAAAGAAGGTGGATTTGCTCCTCCTGCAATGGATATTGCTTTTAAGCAGGTTCCTAACACCAGGTTTTACAGCGCATTTAAGCAAAGATACGATGTTTTGTTAGAACAAGGAGAAGTACCGCCTTATGTCCTGCCTCCTAATGGAAATGAAACCTAATTGCTAGCCAGACTAATAAATAATAATAGGAAGTAAAAGAAAATATTTGCTTAAAGTTTCTTCTTCACAGCCTTGTCAGAAATAATAGCAGAATTACCTGAAGGGTCTTCAATTGTCAGCTTGACTTTATCCTGACCCCATATAACTCTTGTAATTTTCTTAATCATGTTCTTGGCTTTTTTCTGGTCAGCTTTATCCTCTGCATCATCTCTCAAAACTTCAGTCATCTTTTTGAATCTCTGGAGAATGCCTTCAACATTTGTAATGTAGCCGTTGGATATTTCGCCAGGCTCAATAGTTCCGATGTGAGGAATCTTGACAGTTGCATTAGAAGACTTGATAACTCTGATCTTCATGTCTTTTTCAGAATCAATATCAATACTGACTTTTATAGGTGGCTTTTGCTCGTCAGCTTCAATATCTGCTTTGTGATAGCCGCAACTAGAACAATTCATAGAGAATAAATAAGTTACTCCAAAAAAAGGAATATCTATATCGGACTCTGCCAGCGTAAGCGTCTTGTTATGACAAATAGGACAAGTCTCTCCATGTACAACAGTGGGAGTGCTTTCAGCCTTTTCCTCTTTTTTTTCTGTTTCTTTCTTTGCCACTCTATCCTTCATAATTGGAAATTCGCTTTTTATAGTTTACGGTATTACAAACTATGGTTTCATAAAAATGATTTTGTGATACAGAAAACTTTTTAAAACATGAAATGATGGTTTTTAAATCTTCTGGTTTAAAAAAATAAAAAAGAGAAAAAATTAAATAAGAATAAAGAAAAATTTAATCATCAAAATCGTCTTCTTTCAAAGGATTAGCAGCGCCTTTAGCTCTGTAAATTGTTGCAAAGCTTGGCGTGATGACAACATAGTCTTCTCCAAAGCCTGCAATATCTCCTTCGATAGCATCAGTTGTTTTCTTGAGTTTGTTGATAGCTCTCTTAAGTTCAACCAAATCCTTGTCTTTCAAAGGCTTGATATTTACCAGAGCAATAGTGTATCCTTCCCTCAGTGCATCAAGAATATTCTTAATATCAGAGAAGTCATTCATAACAAAAGGCCGTACAAGAATTTTGGAACTCTTGCCTTGATTTGCCTCTGTATTCAGCTCAACATATTCATCTTCTGCCTGTAGATGATCATCTTCGTCATAAACATTCTTTTTTCTTCTTTTTAATGAGAAAAACTTCATAAGCCTTCCCTCCTTTCACCTTAACTTAAGGTTTTATTGACTATTAATCAATAAGTGGATTAATGTTTAGAGTATTTAAAGGTTTCTAAAAAACACGGTTTTTTAGGAACAGCAAACTTTGTTTGCTTGTTTCTATTCATAAACTGAAATTCTTGACCGTCGCTGACATTAAGCAACAAAAGGACCTAAATCTTTTTTAAAATTCTCAATAATATGGACTTCGCTTGGATTAACACGCAGTCTGAGAGCAAGATAATAAGAAGTCAGGTCACCCAGAAGAACAGCAGAAAACAATTTGCTTAGCAAAGAAGGGCCTCTGATTCCAATCTCAGTATCACTAATGCCTTTTCGAATTATTATTTCCTTGGTCAGGCTCATCCGCCTTTGCACACGTCTGTGGTCTTCTGTAAACTTAAGAAGGATAGCATGATAATGACCTCTTGGATGTTCAAAGCCTTCTGTCTCATTATGATTCATCTCAGAAAACACATTGTTAAAAGCAAATACTTTGGAGTTCTCATTAAACTGGCACTTCCATCTGTAACCCACAGGACCAAATCTTGTGCTTGTATAGATGATTGGTGTTTTGTGAATGAGTTTTTCAGACAAAACAACTGCATTTTTTTCCAGGCTTGGAATAAGCGGCTTTAAATCATCTTTTAATTTTAACACATCTGTGGCTTTGCTCTCAACAAGCCTGAGCCTTTCCAATAACCTCAGCATTGCAAAAAACTGCATAGCCATGGCCACTCTTGGCTGGTAGCCTGTAGGAATAATAACAGTAGGAACCCTGACCATCTTTGTCATCTCAGCCAGTTTGCCGCCTGTTGCAACAGCAAGAACAGCACATCCTTTGCGCCTTGCATCCTTGTAAGTGCTCAGAGTTTCTTCTGTGTTTCCAGAATAAGAACAGGCAAACACCAAAGTCTTTTCATCAGCCCACGCAGGCATATAATAATCCTGAACAACATGAATATGAATCTTGTCATCAGCCAGATAACTCTGAAGGAGCAGGCCAGCAATGCTTGAACCTCCCATGCCGGCAATAATAACAGAAGTGTATTTGCCATTTAATTTGCTAATGTCAACAGGCTCAGCAATCTTATATCCTTTTTCTGCAAGAAGAGGAGTTTCTAAAATAGCGCGCCTCATATCCTGAGGATCAAACTTGTGATAATCTTCTGGCAAATCATAATTCTGCTCTGTCATAGAAATACCTCTTTCTCTCCTTTTTATACATTAAAGTAGTGTTGCTACCTTTAAATAATTTATTAAAAATTATTAATATTCATAATAAAATTCATAATATTACTAATGATATTAAATTTACTCATACTATTTAGAAAGATTTATATATAAAAAATCGATTATCTATTTTTAATTACTTATAAATTACTTATAATTATAGATTTTGGGTAAAAAAAAGGGGTTGGGGTGAGTGAATTTGAAAAAAACACTTTTCTTTATAACAATAATTGCGATGATGGCATTGCTGGCAATGACATTTGTTAATGCAAGAGATTTTTATGTTTGCAGCACATCTGGTTGTGACTACAACGCAGGAAACTTTACAACAGCGCTTTTTAACAATAATAATTCTGCAAATACAACAATCATAAATGAGAGCGGAACCTACACCATCAACCAAACCACAACCTTTAATATTACGGATGCTGCTTCAAATGGAACAATAATCCTGGCTGCGGATAATATTACTCTTAACTGCAATTCATCAATTATAGATGGAGAAGATGACGCAGGTTATGGAATTTTAGTGAGCAGTTATGATAATGTGACTGTAATTAATTGCAATGTAAAAAACTATTCAATTAACTATTATGTGAATGCTTCAACTAATGCAACTATAAATGATAGTACATCTGCTGGTTCTGGTTCAGCAGGTATTTATCTTCTTAATTCACAGACTTTGTTTTTGAATAATGACAATATAACTGCTTCAGGAGCAATTGGTGTGAATATGAGTAATACAAATTCCAGTAGTTTCTACAATATCATTGTTGATGATCCTGTTTCAGAGGGAGTTTATGTTTATGATAGTCATAGCAATACTTTTGATGCTGTGATTGTTTATGATGCTTCTTCTGGTTTTTGGAATGGATTGTCAAATTCAAATACTGTCTTAAATTGCCTCTTTAACAACAGTGTAGGGAATGGTATGGATATTGAAGAGTCTGTGAGCATGACTGTCAATGATACGAATGTGACTAATTCTGCTCTTGGTATTGCAACTTCTCGGATGAACTCCAGCAATTTCAATAATGTTCTCGTTGATACAACGTCATCTTCTGAAGGAATGTACTTAATTTCCAGTAATTATAATAATTTTACAAGTTCAAATGTTTATGATGCAGGCACAATTGGAATATATTTATCAATTGGTTCAAATTCTAATATCTTTCTCAGTGCTGTTGTGAACAACAGTGGTTCAGATGGTCTGATGATTGTAGATTCAATAAGTAATGTAGTTAACTCTACAAACATAACGAATGCTGGCGTATCTGGTATGTACATGAATAACACAAACTCCAGTAGTTTTAATAACAACATTGTTGATGATGCTACAACTTATGGACTTAGTGTGTTTGATAGTCACAGCAACAATTTCACAGGCGATATAATCTATGATGCTGGAACATTGGGTGTGAACTTATCAAATTCTAACTCTAATATTTTCATGAGCTTGCTTATTAATAACTCTGGAGACAGTTCTTTTGTCATTATTACATCTGTTGGCAACACAATCAACAACACAAACATTAGCTATTCTGCTAATAATGGAATTAGTTTATATTCTGGTTCAGATTCGAATAATTTGCATAATAACATCATAGATACCATAGATGTTTCGTCTGGTGGAGCAGGATTCATAATAGAGGCTTCTGGGAGTAATAATGTTTCAAACTTTAAAATTTACAATGCAAATAACTATGGTATTTCTGTATCTGGTGTTAATTCTAATGACAATATAATATTAGATTCGCTGGTTAATAACAGTGGTGGAGAGGGTATTTCATTTTTGAATTCAGTAAATCTTACTCTTATTAATACTAATAGTACGTATGCTGGTGCTACAGGAATAAATCTTACTAATGTAAACTCAAGTATTTTCAACAATAATATAATTACTAATGCAACAACTGTCGGCTTATATATAACAGATTCTGCAAACAATAATTTCATTAGCAATCAGATTAATAACAGCGGAACTGATGATTTGAACATTATTGTAAATGATGCTACTGATTGTTCTCAGAATTTCTCAGGAACTGGCAATAAGGCTGATGGAGTAGTGATACGATTTGCTATGGGTTTATCTGATTCTGTTATTTCAGATTTCACAGGAGCATACTTAGGAATAATTAACTCTGACAACATTACTTTCAGCAATGTTGCAGTCTCAGGCAGCAATGACAGAGGAGTTTTGATTTGCAACTCAACAAATTCAATCTTGACAGGAGTCAATCTAACAGGCACACCTGATATTGGTGTTGAAATATTTGGAGGTAGTTATAATAATATAACAGACTCCAGGTTTATCAGTACTGCGGGCAATGGAATTCTGATTAATGCATCTAACTACAACAACATCCATACAGGAAATGTTTTGAATTCCAACACTCAAAGTGCAATGTACTTATGGAATTCTAACTTCACAATCATAGATAACAATACTATGAACTCAAACACTTTGTATGGTGTCAATCTTTATGATGCGCATAACAGCACAATAAAGCAGAACACATTGGGATTGAATGATCAAAAAGGAATTAACATGTTGCTTTCTCATGGAAGTTTGATTGATGAGAATACTTTTTCAAACAATGAGCTTGGAGGAATGTTAGTGAACATGTCAAATGCAACAAGAATTTTTAATAATTCATTGATAAACACTTTGGTGAATGCTAATGCTCTTGCAGTTTACCTCTATGATTCTGACAATGCAGTGCTTTATAACAACACAATCACAACATACAATCTCGGCGGATTATTAGCAGATTCATCTCAATCAGGAAATCTCTCTAACAATAACTTCTATAATGTCAATGCTAGTTTGACAAGTTCTGACAGCAATACATTTGCAAATAACCTAATTAACAACTCAGGAACAGCAGGCCTTACTTTGACAAGTTCTGACAGCAACACAATAGATAGTAATATTGTAAGATATGCAACTCTGAACGGCTTTAAGTTAAGCACGTCTCACAGTAATACTCTGACAAACAACACCTTGAATAATAATACTGGTGATGGATTAGAAGTAACATCCAGTACTAGCAATGTTTTCAACAACAACACAATAATATATAACAGTGACAATGGAGTTGAGCTTCTAAATGCAACTAGCAATAACATGTCATATAACTTTGTGCAGTTTAACTTGATTGGTATAAGCTTTGATGAAGTTGGTGTGACTGCATGTACAAGCAATAACATATCATATAATGATTTAACGAATAACACTAATTATGATATGGAAAATTTACAGTCAGGGACAGCTGTTACAGCTGAAAACAATTATTGGGCAAGCACCTGGGGTCCATTTGTTGACACTTTAATTTATGATAGTGAAGAAGCATCTGTTGGAGCAGTTGATTTCTGTCCTCTGCTAAATGCAACATTTACTGAAGGAACAAGCATTGCCTGCAGGAATTACAGTATTAGCCTATCTGTAAATCAGACAACACTAATAGCTCAGAACTTCAGGGTTAATGCAACTGCCACTGATGATTATTTTGCTAATGGAACATATCAGGTGCTTAACGCAAGCAATACAACAATGGTTTGGGCAAATGGAACTTTTAATTCTACTAGCAAGAGTTTTTCATCTAATTATGACAGCATCTTCTTACCTGTGGGAACATGGAGTGTTATTGTGAATTGTTCAGACACACTAGGTAATAATTACAGTGCCAATCAGACAATCACATCTGCTATAGCAATTAAGCCAGTGCTTGCCAGCAGTGCAACAGGCAGTGCCACTATTGGCGGAAGTGATATTAACTTTGAATTTAATGTTACTTCAAAAGCTTATCCGTATACAAAGTTCTTTATGAACCTGACAAGCGGAGCCAATGTATTTAACACAGTTTATGCTAAAGTAAAGAACAGCGCAAACAATGAAACAAATATTAGCGGCAGTTTTGATTATAGCGGAGCCAGCACATATACTCTGCCTGCTATTACATCAGGCTATTTGCCTTCGTATGTGTTGTATTCAACAGGAATATATAGAGATAATCTGACTTTGGTTATTACACCTTACACTGGCTTAAGTGCAGGTTCTTACAGCGGCAGTTATGGATGGGGATTGTTCACAACAAGTTAAATGAGAATTATGAGAGGTAATTAGATGAAGAAATTATTTTTTCCTTTACTTTTAATCAGCTTTGTATTTGTAATATTCTTATTAATCAGTTTATCATTTGCATCAGCAGAAAATGTCTACAATGCAACAGGAACTATAACTCTGAACAATGATAATGGCCAGGTTGACATTGGTATGTCAAATACACTCTCTATTATTTTTTATTCTCCTTCAGATGATGATAATTCAGGCTCTGGTGGGGGAAGCGGTTATTTTGACAGAACAAATTATTCTACTCCAACGCCTGCAAAAAAAGTTATTCAAAACCTCGAGGAATTGCTTGGGACTGTAAAGGCCTCTGACCTTGGTTTTTCTCTTTTAAGCATTGATAAAATGAAAGCAGAAGAGATTAATAATTTTCTGAGAACTAGCCAGCTGGATGCATCTGGAATAAGAGCTCTTATTGGAATGGTGCAGAACGCCCTGGCGCAAAGCGAGCTGCAAAAAATTGTTCAAGGGCTTGAGGATGGAGAACTTGAGAGCACTAGTGTTGAGCATGAGACACAAGTTTTTAAGATTGACACTATATATACTAATCTTGATAATCATACACATAGGACCAGGGTTATTATAACAGTGCGCCCTGACAAAGATATTACTGAAGTTAGAATTATTGAGTACATACCTAAAAGTATTGCGAGCAGTGCTTCTTCTTCATTAGTATTTACTTCTGACAATCCAAAAATTCTTGCAGAAGATCCTTTGCTGGAATGGAATGTTCCTTTGATAAGAAAAGGAGAAACAAAGACATTTCAGTATTATGTAAAAGGAGAAGTGACTTCTGATGATTTTAGAACATTTGTTGTTAATACAAAACCCAAAGCACTCACAGTTCCTACAGGAGAAGTAATAACACCTGAATCAAAGCCAGATCCAGAACCAAAACCAAAGAAAAAATTAAAACTTCCATGGGTGTGGATTATAATAATCATAATTGTGGGTGGAGGAATTTATGGCGCGCTTGTGTACATGAAAAAGGAAAAGGCAAAGAGTGCTTTGTTGTTGAAGCAGAAACTTGCGAAAAATGATTTGATGATAAGGCCAGATCTTGTTGTGCCTTTGGATAAGGTCAGAAGTGTTGAAAGATTTATTGAAACCAAAATAAGAGAAGGCAGAACTGACTATGAAATAAAGAAGGAGATGCTTGATGCAGGATGGGATGAGCATGCTCTTGATGTGATAATGTATGATGTGCATATTGTTGACAATAACATTGACAAGCTTGACAGGTTTGTGGAAGTATCTCTTGAAAAAGGCAAAACTCTTGATGATGTAAAAAAGACTCTTCTCCATGTTGGCTGGAGAGAAGATGTTGTTGATTTGATTCTTGATGACTTCAAATGAGATTTTCGCCCGTTCGCTAACGCTCACTCTCATGCTCAAAAACAAAGTTTTTGGCACAGCAAAATTGAAAATTTTGAGTGCCAGAAAAGTAAAAACTTTTCTGAGCACAACAAAATCGAAAGATTTATATATGATTATATATTAAATTAATATAAGTTTATATAAATTGGAGATATAAAATGACTCAAAAGCAAATATTCGAAAAAGTAGGTCATTCACCCACATTAACTACTGTTCTTATGGTGGAGGGAACTTTAAAAGAAGTAGGTGAAGTGATAACTATTGCTGATTTAAAGAGAAGAATGCCTAAAAAGATCATGCATCAGACTTTAATTACAACCTTAGATTACCTTCAGATGAGCGGAAAAATTATTATTGGGACAAAAGGAGTGCTTTGGGTTTATACGGAAAAAAAAGAATTGGATGAATTAATCAAAAGAGGGACAGAGATATGAAAAAAACCGTAAGAGTAATTCTTTTGGGTGAAGCAGATTTTGAATATAACAGATTGAACGAAATCGTTGGTCAATAGAGCAAAGAGGGTAAAGAAAATACTGAAGAGATGCAATTGCTAAGATCAATAAAACAAAAGCGGGATTTAATTAAAGCAAATCCTTTTTATGGCGATTGTATTGCGAAGAAAAAGATTCCTAATATGCATTATAATGTTCAAAACTTATGGAGAGTTGAACTTACAGGTTATTGGAGGATGTTGTATACTATTAAAGGAGATGAAGTTCAAATAATTTGTTTTGTGTTAGATATTCTTAATCATAATAAATACAATAAGTTTTTTGGTTATAGAAAAAAATAGTATTATCGCTTCTTTCCAAGTAATACCCATTCTTCTAAACCATGCTTCCAAAAATCATTTGGCTCTGGCGGAAAACTATGATGCTCTAAATAAACAATATCAAATCCTGATAAACATTTTCTCAATTCTTCATCAGAAAAATAATGATGTGGAGTATCACCATCAGGCAACTCAGATATATTTATGAAAGTGTCTGGTTCTATTTCTTTACCTTTTCCATAAACTCTATGTTTTCTAGATGTGGTTCTTAAAAATAAAAGTCCGTTTGGTCTTAAAACTCGCCACATCTCGTAAAATGATTTATCTCTATCGCTCCTTAAACCATGTTGAACCACATGGCTACAAATAACAGCATCAAAGAAACTGTCTTCATAAGGAATGTGTGACATTTCACTTTGAATCAATTCAATATTTGATAAACCTGCAACTAATCTCTTTGCTTCTGCAATGGCATCATTTGAATAATCTGTCCCGACAACGTAAAAACCTGCCAGAGCCAAATACTTAACGTGTCTTCCAGTTCCACATCCCAAATCTAATACTTTTTCTATACCTTCTCTTTTAAGAAGGGGCACTAATTTTACTATTTGTTTGCTCGGATTTGCTTGTACTGTCCCTTGCTCCCTATAAATTTCTTTCCAATCTGCCATATGATAAGTAAATCTAATTATTTATATAAATCAATCGCCTGCTTCGATGAAAAGATTAATAAACAAAAACAAATCATGTTCTGGTATGAATGAAATACCTGTTTATCAAATATCTGTGCCTGAATACAAGCTAAAAGTTTTTAGGAATACTTCTAAAACTTCTAAAAAATCAAATTATGCTGTTACTACTTGGTATAATGTCAAGATTCCTCAAATATATTGGGATAATAAGCCTGATTTTGAAAAGATTGGTGCCAAAATTGACAAATGCCTGAAAAAACATTTTATTGGAAAAGAAGTTGTTATCAGAGCACTGGGTTCGCAAGAGCACAAAGGAAAATCAGCAGATGAGCTTATTAAAATAATCAAAAAAATTGGCCATGATAGATATAATCCTGCCAGAAAAGGAGACAGATATGAAAACCTTGATAATGCACACATAGATTTTTTTGCCTTGGATTTTGCAATTAATAATAAGGATGTCTATTTTAAGCATTTTTTAGAACCATTTTATTTTTGGCCAATTACAGACCGTGGAGAACCTATCAGAATTGATATTGCAATTGTTTATGATTTCTCAAAACTTTTCAAAGTGCCTCATAGATACAAAGGAAGAGAAAATGAGTTGAAAGAAGATGGCTTTGTGTTTAAATGTGCAGGTAATAAGGCTGATGCTATTCTGGGGATAATAAAGATATTGTGATGGCAGAGAAACTAAAAACTTTATTAATAACCTTTTTTTCTTGTACTTATCATGAAGAAATTAAAAATATTCATCAAAACATTTGGCTGTACTCTTAATCAATCTGACAGCGAGGTCATGGCTGGTTTTCTTGTTAAAGCAGGTCATAAGATGGTTGATAGTGTTGAGAATGCAGACCTGGTTTTGTTTAACACCTGCATTGTCAAGGATAATACTGAGAAAAAGTTTTTTTCTGAATTAGATAAGATGAATAATATAAATAAGAAAGTTGTTGTTGCCGGATGTATTCCTCAGTCAGAACAGCATGATGTAAGATTAAAAAATGTTTCTTTGCTTGGTGTTAAGAGTTTGGATAAGATAGTTGATGTGGTTGAGGAGACTGCTGCTGGAAATATTGTCAGAATCCTGAAAGACAGCAAGAATCCCAGATTAAATCTACCCAAGGTCAGAAAAAACAATGTGGTTGAGATTATTCCTCTGAACATTGGCTGCTTGGGTGCTTGTTCTTATTGCAAAACCCGTTTTGCGCGAGGCCAGCTTATGAGCTATGATATTAAAGCCATTAAAAAACAATTTGAAAATGCTGTTAAAGATGGTGTTAAAGAGATTTGGCTGACCAGCCAGGACACTGGTGCTTATGGAAAAGACATTGGCTCTAATCTTCCTGTGCTTCTAAAAGAATTGCTGAGTATAAAAGGTTTTAAGGGTGTAAATGATGATTATAAAATCAGACTTGGCATGCTTAACCCAGATCATGCTTTGGTTTTTGTTGATGAGCTTGCTGAACTTTTCAAGCATCCAAATATGTTTAAGTTTGCGCATCTTCCTGTGCAGAGCGGCAGCAACAAGATTTTGAAATTAATGAATCGAAAATATAAAGTTGAGGATTTTGTCAGAATTGTAAAAATATTAAGAAAAGAAATTCCTGACATCACTATTGCTACTGACATAATTTCTGGTTTTCCTGGAGAAACAGAAGATGATTTTGAAAAAACCTGCAGGCTTTTGCAAGAACTCAAAATTCCTGTTGTTAATATGACTAAATTCAGCCCGCGTCAGGGAACAAGAGCATTTAAGATGAAACGTGTTCCTACAAAGACAGTGAAGAAGAGGTCTAAAGGACTGGTGAATCTGCAGGCAAAAATAATAACCAATAATGAGTGGATTGGCTGGAAAGGAAAGATAATTATTGATGAAATTGGAAAAAATAACTCTATGCTTGGTAGAAATGAGTTTTATAAGCTCGTAGCTATTAAGAACTGCAAACTAAAAATAGGTTCTATTGTTGAAGTAAAGGTCAAAAGAGTTAAACAGAATTACCTAGAAGCAGAGTTGGTATGACGCATGATGCGAGCAGTCCCCCTCATGAAAGAGTTTTCTTATCTTTTCACTTAAATCATTGCTTTCAGATACCCCTTGATAAATCTTGCCCTTGCAGGATCTTTGCCTTCCATGTCTTCAAGGTCGACTTCAAGAGGCTCTTCGATATATTCACTCATTCGAAACACCCCTCGGTTTTGTGTGAAAACTTTTTAATCACACCCATTGATTTTTCGAGTATATACATAAGATGTATTTTCCAATATTTAAATATTGTGGTACTGTATCATACTTCATCATATAAATCAAAAACTTTAAAAATAGAGGTTCATTACTTTTTTTCTCCATCTAAAAAGAGGAATATAAAGTAACAGGTGATAATATGAAAGAGAGAGTTACGCTTACCATTGAGAAAGGTGTTCTGGAAAAAGTTGATAATTCAGTCAACGGCATAGATGTGAAAAACAGAAGCCATGCAGTAGAGCTTTTGCTCACAAAGGCTTTTGGAGAAAACAAGCCATCCAAAGCAGTCATTTTAGCAGGAGGCAAAGGCGCAAGAATGAAGCCAATGACCAACTTTCTACCTAAGCCAATGCTAAGAATTAATGATAAGCCAATTTTGGAACACAATATTGAACTGCTCAAAAGACATGGTATAAAAGATATTATTATAAGTGTAGGTCATAAAGGAGATAAAATAAAAGAATACTTTGGAGACGGCAGCCAGCTTGGTGTAAATATTAGTTATGTTGAAGAAGAAGCACCTCTTGGAACAGGAGGACCACTGACTCTCTTAAAAGACAAGGTTGACAGCACATTTATACTAATGAATGGAGATGAATTAAAAGACATAGATTTAGAAGATATGTTTATGTTTCACAGAAAAAACAAAGGCGTTGCAACCATTGCATTAACAACAGCAGAAGACCCTTCTAGTTATGGAGTTGCTGTGATGAATGGCAATAGGATTATGACTTTTATTGAAAAACCAAATAAAAAAGCAGCACCCAGCAATCTTATCAGCGCAGGATTATATATTTTTGAGCCAGAAGTTCTGAAAATGGTGCCAGAAGGATTTTCAATGGTAGAGAACTATGTTTTCCCAAGACTTGCATCAAATGATAAGCTTCTCGGATATGTGTTCTCAGGACAATGGTTTGACACAGGCACACCAGAAAGATTCTCAAATGCTGAAAGAGAATGGGAAGGATTGAAATAAGCAAAATTGTTGTTTATGCCAATTATGTGAGCGAGACTGATTGACCTCGTAAGACACTGGTTTGGAACATAATTTCTTTTGATTAATCTGCTTAAATTATGTCGAGCGAACTGGCAAAAACAATTTTGCTGGGAAAGAATTATTTTTTTTATGAAAATTAAAAAATGACTCAAACCACACCATTTCAAAAGCGCGTGTACAAACTTCTAAAAACAGTTCCCAGAGGCAAAGTCACAACTTATGGTGTTCTTGCTAAGAAGCTGAAAACAAGTCCTAGAGCTATTGGTCAGGCAATGCGAACAAATCCATTTGCACCAAAAGTTCCCTGCCACAGGGTTGTGAGTGCTGATGGTAGTATCGGTGGGTTCAAAGGAAAGATAAAAGGAAAGGCAATTTCTGAGAAAATTGCGTTGCTGAGGAAAGAAGGTGTTGTTTTTAAATTGGGAAAAGTGGATAATTCTTGCATTCATAAAGTATAAATATGATGATTTGTTTCCTTTTTCAAACAATAATGGTGAAAAAATGAATAACCCAGCAAATGAACATCATGAATTAAATGAAGATCATGTAAAGCAAATAACTTCTTTGCAAAAAAGACTTAGGCAAACTCTTACTGATTATGTTTGGGACTGGTCAGGCTCGTATGCAGAGAGTCAAGATGTTGTGCAGGTAGTTTATTTATGCAGAGAACTTGAAAAATTAGGCCAGCAAGATACTTGGGAACAAGCCCTGGATTATCTTGACTCAAGAAGCTGGAACAAATCCCGACAGGAATTTCTTTTTGATGTGGCAATGTTAACAGATTATTTACTGCGGTAAATATGTGTTTAAGTGACTTTTAAAATAATTCTTTTTATTAATAATTCATTTTCGCCCTTAAATACTGCAGACCACGGCCTATTTCTTCATCCTTGTATTTTGCAAAGAAGTCTTTGAAAGTGTGATGTTCTAATTTGGTTAGCTCGTTTTGAGCAGCAGGAAAAGGATGTCCTTCATAATTTGCTTTAAAGAAATAAAGGATTTTATCTTCTCCTTCTTTATGCACTTCGATTTGGTCGTATTTGGTGATATTAGATAAATTGAGCAGATTAAGTTCATGTTCAGCACATCTCCTGACAGCAGTTTCTAAGTTTTCACCTGGCTCAATCTTCTCAGAAGGAAGACTCCATCTTCCAGGCAGAGATTGCTTAGTTCCTGCTCTGCGGCCAAAAACTATTTTTCCATCTTTTTCAAGTATTAAGAGTACTGCATTTATCATTTTCATAAGAAGAAATTAAAAACAATTTAAAAACTTTTTAGATTTAAACCTTAAATAGGTCAGTGCTCAAATATTTCTCTCCCCGATCTGGAAAAATCACGACAATAGTCCCTTTATCAATTTTCTTAGCGATTTCTATTGCGGCGTACATTGCTGCCCCGCTGCTCATGCCAACGAAAATACCTTCTTTTTTGACAATGTCTCTGGCTATTCTATAAGCATCTTCAGTACTGACCATTATTGTCTCATCAATTTGAGAAGGATCATAAATTGCAGGAACAATGGCTTCTTCCATATTTTTTAGACCTTGAATATAATGTCCTTTTACAGGATGAGCACTAACAATTTTTATGTTGGGGTTATTCTCCTTGAGTGCTTTGCCGATTCCCATAATAGTTCCTGAAGTTCCTAATGATGAAACAAAATAATTAATTTCTCCCGCAGTATCTTTCCATATTTCTTCAGCAGTTGTCTTGTAATGCGCAAGCTTGTTATATTTGTTAGAAAACTGGTCTGGCATAAAATATTTGTTAGGATATTTCTTTACAAGCTCTCTTGCCTTTTGAATGGCTCCATCTGTGCCAAGTTCTGCCTCTGTTAAAGTAATCTTTGCACCAAAAGCCTTAATCATTTTCTGCCTTTCAATAGACACTGCTTTGCTCATAACAATTTCCAAATTATATCCCTTGACTACTGCAATCATAGCAAGACCAATTCCAGTATTTCCGGATGTTGGCTCAATAATTGTTTTGCTATTATCAAGTTTGCCTTCATTTTCTGCCTGCTCAATCATTTTCAAGGCAATTCTGTCCTTGATACTTCCTGTAGGGTTAAATCCTTCTAGCTTTGCATAAATTGTAACATTCTTATTAGGGTTAAGCCTGTTAATTCTTACAAGTGGTGTTGCTCCAATTGTTTGTAGTATGTTTTTGTACATTTTTTTATCCTCCTTGTTTTTCTTAGTGTCTTTTTAGTTTTTGATTATGTTTATATTTTAAAAAAAGTTTAATAAATTTGAAAGCCTCTGAAAAGAATTAGCAACAACAAATACAATAACTTGAATCAATATGTTCTGCTATTTTAAATGAGTTTAACTGAAACATAAATAGGAGGTAGTATAAAATGTATATAAATGTTTTGAATAAAACATTTAAAGAACTTAAAAGATTTTAATCTGCTTTACCCGCGTCTCTTCTTCTTGATTTTCTTGATTTCTTTCTCAAGCTTTAGCTTGTCAAGAAGCTCTTTGTATCTGTTCCTGATGGTTACTTCTGTTACGCCAGCAACATCTGCAACTTCTCTCTGGGTTCTTTTTTCCCCATTGATAAGAGCTGCTACATAAAGAGCTGCAGCTGCAATTCCTGTTGGGCCTCTTCCAGAAGTCAATTCAACACGCTGTGCTTCTTCAATAATCTCAACTGCTTTGCTCTGAGTTTCTGCACTTAGCTTTAAGCTTGAGGCAAATCTTGGAATATAATCAGCAGGATTGCTTGGTAGAATTTTGATTCCAAGTTCTCTTGTTACAAATCTGTAGGTTCTTCCGATTTCTTTTTTTTCAATGTTAGAAGCTTCTCCCAGTTCATCAAGGGTTCTTGGCACATCATGCCTTCTGCAGGCTGCATAAAGTGCTCCTGCAACAACAGATTCCATGCTTCTTCCTCTTACAAGGCCTTTTTGAACTGCCAGAGTATAGATTCTGGCTGCTTCTTCTTCAACACTTCCAGGCAGCCTTAAGTATGAACTAACTCTTTTAAGTTCAGAAAGCGCTAGCTTTAGGTTTCTTTCGATTGCTGTGCTGATTCTTTGCTGCCATTTTCTTAATCTAAAGAACTTGTTCTTGGCTTTGCCGCCAAGCTGGTATAAATCTGCTTTTTTACCTACTTCTGTTCCTAATCCTTGGTCAAACTGGGTGTAGCTCATAGGAGCTCCAGTTCTTCTCATTTTATCTGCGTCTGAGCTGTCGAATTCTCTCCATTCCTGGCCAAAATCGACCATCTTGTCTTCTACAACAAGTCCGCAGTCTCTGCAGATGATTTCCCCTTTTTCTTTGTTCCAGAATAAATTTATTCCGCCACACTCAGGACATTTTTTGACAAATGACATTGATTTCCCCCCGTTGCAAGTTTTCTCATAACTTGTTAATGTTGCGATAGATTTATAAACCGAAACAGAGAAACCTTTATAAAGTTTTCGATTGCTCTCGTCGAAAAGCTTTTTGAGATTTTAGAATAACAAAATATAAAAAGTTCTAAATCAGAAAATGCAAAGTATTAAAAAGGTAAAATGGCTCGTAAGAAAAATAAGAAAAAGAGGGTTTCAAAAAAGAGGCGAGTTTCTAAAAAAGAGCTTGTTCATAAAAAGGAATCCAGAGGAAAAAAAGAGGAAATGGGAAGAGGCCAAGTTTGGAGTGTAGATGTATTATTAGCTGTAGTGATATTTGTATCTATAATCCTTGTATTCTATGTGACTATGGGTGCAAGGCAGAACAAAGGTTTAAAAGATCTTGAATCAGAAGCAGAATCCCTGAAAATAGAGCTTGAAAAAAATCATGAAATTGGATTTCTTCAGGCGGATGTTATAGATAAGACAAAATTTGATGCGTTTGTTCTTAATGTATCTGATAATTATGAAGAAATAAAAAACCAGCTTGGAATAAGAGGACATTTTTGCATATTTTTTGAAGATGCTGAAGGAAACATTATAATGATAGGTCAAAAGACAGGAATAGGCAGCCCTAATGTGACTGTCGGCGGCACACCTTGCGGTGTAGATATATCTTGATATTTAGAATTCTTTTTTAGTCTTTAGTGAGTTCATGTAGTCTTGGATAAATACCTTCCATGAATATTTCGATTTGAAAAGGAGCATAAAAGTCATATGGACGTTGGTCAAGCTTGGTTTGATAATAAGTGCCAACAGAAAATAATTTATGAAGTGACTGGGACAATGATTTCACATCAAAACCTCTTTTCTCAAGATTAAGAATTGAATGTGATAGCATATGGATTCCATGATGAATCCTGAGTTCTTTTTTATCATTATCCAAGAGCTTTACTTTTTTTAAGCGTTGATATTCTTTTTCCAATTCTTCTCTGTTGGAACTGGGAAAATATTCCATTCCATTTATGGGGTTAACAAAACCAAACTGCATCTCAATACCTCTTACAAACTCCTGCGCTGCACCATTTGAATATTCCCAGCCATCTATAAAATGAAGCTGTGCTGATTTCTGTTCAATAACTCGATACCATAAAAACATGTAGTCCTCCTGGCTCCATCTGTTTTTTTTAGGCTCAAACATGCCTGGTGCAACCACAGGATATTTTGTTTTTCCAGTCAGGCTTCTTGCAAAAGCAACTCCTTCTTCAATATTGGGCTCAATAATTTTTTTAACAAGAGCATCTTTATCTTTTTCCAGAAGCTCAGAAATGGATTTGACTTCGTATTCTTCAAGAACATTATAATATCTGGTTCCAGAGGTAATTGGCATGCTGGCATATGAAATATCTGAAAGAACAGAGCGGTAAGCGCTCAGAACAGTCTCTACATCTTTCTTATTCTTGCTGTTCACAATCAATAATTCATCAGTTCCATGCACGCCCATTGTTGAGAAGAGAAATACTTGAATATTAATAAACCTTTTGTAGGGATAGTCTCTGTCCTAAGTATTTGCGTCATTTATTTGTGAGCAGAGCTTATTAATTCGTAAGAGATGTCATAGGGGGCAAAAACAATCGATGAAAGAGAATAATGTTTTTGTCTCTGCGAACTGACGCTAGCGAGCAGGAACTGCGAGCGTACTTAGGACAGAGCTGCAAGGATAAAAATATTTATAAAGCCCAGTGATAATGGATAAATCATGTTAAAATACTTTATTTTATTGATACTGGCTTTTCTCGGAGTATTTGCAGGTTTGTTAATTAGTTATTTTGCAAAAGAAGAATTAAAAGCTGGCAAAATATATTTTAATATTTTCAGGCATATCTTATTTGTAGTTATACTGGTGCTTTTCTTTTTAAAGAATTGGTCTATCTTGCTGGTGCTGGTTGTTGCATTATTAATTATTATTTTTAGTTTTAGCAAATACAGAGAAACATTGTATTATTATGCTTTGGCAGTTGTTTTCTTTTTGTCCTGGAAATACAATGGCTTTGCGCTGATTGCTCCTTTGATATTTCTTTATGGCTTGCCTATTGGAGGAATCTATCTTCAGGACCATTTTAAAGATATTAAAAAGGTAAAAAAGATTATTGGTGGCTTGTTTAAACAATACATTGGTTTTTTCATTGTCGGCCTTGTTCTTGGTATTATTGGGTTGTTTTTATAAAGACTAGAATTTCACTTTCTTTGTATGAAGCAAATTGTTACAGGTGACAAGAGCATAACTTTTCATTCTGATGAGTTTGATGAGACTTATCATTCTGTCAGTGGTGCTGTTGAAGAGGCTTTTAAGAAGTTTGCAGAGCCTGCTCTTGAAGCTGTGAAAGGAAAGGATTTTGTCAGGGTTCTTGATATTTGTTTTGGTCTTGGCTATAATTCTGCTGCAATACTGGACAAGGTTCTGGAGGAGCACTTGGGTTGCGAAGTTGAGATTGTTGGTTTGGAAAACGATGAGAAAATTCTTGATAAGATTAAGGAACTTAAGCCTATGATTAAAACTTATTATGTTATTCAGGATGCTGTTGCAAACCAGTATTTTTATGATTGTGAAGGTATAATGGTTAAAATTTTGGTCTGCGACGCTTTGAAAGGAATTAAGCAAGTTCAGGGCAAATTTGATATTATTCTTCATGACCCTTTTAGTCCTAAGAAATGTCCTGAGCTCTGGACAGAAGAGTTTTTCAAAGAGATTAGAAAAAAGATTTCTGATGATGGAATTCTAACTACTTATTCTTGTGCTGGGGTTGTCAGGGAGAACTTAAAAAAAGCTGGCTTTAAAGTTGAAGATGGTCCTTGTGTTGGCAGAAAAGCCCCAAGCACAATTGCGAGACCTGGTGCGCCCTAGATATGCTATTTCTGGGAACATTCTACAGTGGCGAACACTACCTCCAAGTGTTTTTTGCAGTGCCCTGATTTCTTAGTCGCTACTATGAAAAGCACAAATAATTAAAAGACTCTTTCTTTTTCACTTTATATTGCGCCTGCGTAGTATAGTGAATAGAATAGGTCCCTGCGGAGGATCAGACCCGGGTTTGATTCCCGGCGCAGGCATATGTATTTTGGTTGAGATAATTTTGTGGTGATAATATTCTCCACAATATTTTTAAAAAGATTTAGTGATGAAAAAGAACTTAAGATAAAGTATGGCTAAGAATATTTTTAAGAATCTTTTTTTTCTTTCATATTTTTTACAGTATTCTTGAAAGCATCGATTTGTTTTTCTGAAAGACTCCCAAATCTTAGATAATTTACCTTTATGCTTCTTAGGAAATTGCTCTTTTTATAGAATTCCTCAGGAATATCAAACATCTCCTTCATCTTAGGATCTGTTATTTCTCCTGACATTTCTTTTTTCTGGCATTCTTCACACACAGGAAAAGGCTGCCTTCTGGTTACTGTGACATAATTGGTTCTGCATCTTGTGCATTTCTGCTTGTATTGAATAGCCATGTATGACTTAAGAGGGAGTTGCTTTATATATTCTTTGTTTCGCTTTGGTGTGTTGCCTTGGAGAATAATCAGGAGAACAAGCGATTCCGGCAAAACTTGTTTTGCGGCGCCAAAAACATTTTTGTTTTTGAGCGCATGCAGATTGCTCGACGCAAATCCTGCGAGGTACGAGCAGAAATAACTCCGCAACATATTCTTGAGATTGTATTAAGACTTGTTTCGCTAATTTTATATAGGAACAATCTTTCTTCTTTATTATGAAACTGCTTCAATTTATGTTAATATTATTTAATGTAGTGATGCTTGCGTTTATTGTTTATATTGGCTATAGACTTCTTCGTCATCACAGGAGAAAGAAAGAAGACAGAAAAAATTCAACTGCTCTTTGTCCCAAATGCGGCTCTGCAAACGGCCAGATGATAGGCTCAAATATTATTTTTGCCCCTTCTAAATATAAGTGCCGTGACTGTGATTATGAAGGAGTTTTTCTTCTTGTAATTAATCACAAAGTAAAAGAATTTAGAGAGTATGTGAGAAAACAGAATCAGGCTAAAAAAATAAAAAAAGATGTGAAAAATAAAAAAAATTAAACTTCAATCTCTTCGCCAATCTCAGGAGCATAAACTCTCCATTTGTTTTGTTTTTCTGCCCAGCTTCTCATGGCTTCAATGGCTTCTGGGTCGCCGTGCTGAAATATTAATTTTTTTGGATCGACTCTTCTTACTATTTCTTTTAGGTCTTCTTTGTCTGCATGTCCTGAAAAACCAAACTTAAGAATTTCGCATTTCACATAGGTTCGCCAGCCGTCAATGTAGATAAATCCTTCATCAAGCAAATGCCTTCCATTGGTTCGTTTGCACTGAAAACCTGTCAGTAGAATTGCGTGCTTTGGGTCATGCCACATTTCTTCTATATATGACATCACAGGTCCACCCTGCACCATTCCGCTTGTTGTAACAAAGATGCCCTGGCTTTTCATTGCATGTTCTCTGTGCTTTGGGCTTCCTATATGAATGACTTTTTTATTGAACATCTCATCAAGAATTGCATGATTATTAACATATGGATCAGGTGTTGTTAGTATTCTTTGGGTTAGTCTTTTAGCCATGCCGTCAAAATATATTGGTGCTTTGAATTTTTTTTCTGCCAGCATTATCAGCACATCCTGTGCTCTTCCAAGGGCAAACACAGGTATGATTACTGAGCCGCCTCTTGCAATGACTTCCTCGATTTTGGCTAGAAATTGTTCTCTTGTTTCTGCTCTGTCTGGCAGGTCTCTGTCTCCATAGGTGCTTTCAATTATGAGTGCGTCAACATCTTCATAAAAAGTGTGTGCTCCTTTGACAAGCTCTGTTGTTTTTAGTTTTGTGTCGCCTGTGTAAACAAGTTTTTTTTCACCATCTGTTATTGTTATCATTGCGCTGCCAGGAACATGGCCTGCGTTTCTAAAAACAAATTTTATTTTTCTGTGCTTGTACAGATGGTCATATTTTACAAATCTTACATCTTTTTCTACTTGCTTTAAATCTATTTTTGTGTATGCTGGGTGCAGGTTTTTGATTCTTGCAATTTTGTAAGAATCTTTTAGAAGTACTTTGCTTATTCCATAAGTTAGCTTGGTGCAATAGATAGGGCAGATTATTTTGTAGTGTTCTAGAAGCGGCAGTGCTCCTGCATGGTCTTCATGAGCATGAGAAATAAATATTCCGTCAACATCCGGAAGATTTACAAGATTCTCTGGGTAAGCTAGACCGCCTTCTTTAAACTTTATGCCTGCATCCAGAAGGTAGCGATCTCCCTGAGTCTGCACTTCAATGCAGCTTCTCCCCACCTCTTTAGCAGCTCCGTGAAAAACGAGCTTCATATTAATTCAGTATATGGAAAAGTTTTTAAATATTTGCTATTTTCAATTTATTGTTTGATTTATTGACTAAAATTTATAGCATTTGCTTAGTTCTTTTTGATTATATGAAACGAAAAGTATATAAAGGGAAATAATGTTCACAACATATATAAAGGACTAAATAAATATTTATAATACCAAGATTCCAAAAATAATGCTGGAGGGGTGTATGATTTTATGAAGAGCAAAAAAATATTCAATGTTTTCTTTCGGGAAAAGCCAGCAATGATGTTGGTACAACTTCTTCATAAAAGCAACAATATATATGCTTCAAACCTTGCCAAAATCGTGGACTGCACATACAGCCATGTAGTTAAGATTCTTCAGGAAATGCAAAAAGCAGGATTAGTAACTTTTGAAAAAAGAGGAAGACTAAAAGTTCTGACTCTGACAAAAAAAGGACAAGAAGTAGCCACATATATTGACAAGTTAAAGAATCTGCTTTAATCTTTTAGAATTTCTATTTAACTTATAAAATTATCTTTAACTTATTTATCTATTTAACTTCTTCAATCTCAGAAATATCAGTAAATATTTTCAAGCCAAGTTCTTCTGCTCGTTTCTTTTCAATGTCTGCACCTTTGCTAGGGTCTATGTAGAACAAAGCATCAGCCCATTTCTCAAGGATGTCAATACCATGCGCCAGCAAGAATTCATAATCTTTATACATGTGAATATCCCAATCATAAAAATGTGCATGAGGGACATAAGGAAGATGACCTTTTTTAAAAATCTGCTCGCCAATTTCTTTTGCTTTTTTTACATTCTGCTTAAAAACTTTTAAATCATTAGAAGTCAAAGGCCCAGCCACATAAATTCTTAAACGCTTCGTCATATTTAGATATGATATGGTTTCTTTTTTAAAGGTTATGAAAAAGTTCAGTAAATTTATAAACTTGTAATCCTTTATTATATGTATGAAAGAAGAAATGATTACTATTCCTAAGAGTGTGTATGAATCTGAGAAAAAAATGAGATTTTTTGGTGCTAGTTCTGATGAGATTTACAATAAGAGATTTCATATTTTTATTGGAATCAGTATAAGCAATAAGAAGATTACTGGTGAAATGGCACTTAACTATCTAACTTGGGCGGTTCGCAATACAAAAGGAAAAGTTGCAGTAATTATTGCAGATGAATTGAATATAGTTAATTATGAGATTTTAGATAAATATAGTAAAGGAAAGGCTAAGAAAAGGGCACAAAGCCAAGGAAGTTATTTTGAGGAGCTATTTCTGAAACAAATAAAAAAGTTACCTCTTTGTGACCAGCCTAAAATTGAAATCTACAAGTGGGAAACTGTTTTAAAAGATAAAAAATACCTTGAACTAAAGGAATTTTTAGAGAAACAATATGAAATTGATTCTGAATTTAAATCTGCTGTGTTATATTTTGTTAAAAAATACATGCGAAAAAAAGAAAGAATAATAAATGATAAAAGAAAAACAGACAGGCTTGCTTCCTATATTCTGGGTGAACTCCCTACTTTGCTGGAAGGAATTACTATAGATGGCATTCATTATGGTTTGTGTATATATCCGACATATTTTGCATCAGGGATGAGTCAGTTTGTAATGGACTTGGTTGCAGAAGAATTAGATATTGGCAAAAAAATTAATAAGTTAGTAAAACATAAATCTGTTTTAGTAGAAGCTTGGCTGGACTAAATATTCCAATTCATTTTATCAATCATCATCTTTCTTAATCTTCAGCTTCTTAATAACAACCTTGTCAGGTTCAGCTGTGATGTCATAGTTGTCCTCTGAATCAAAATCACATATCTGACTTATGATTTCAGGAAGAAGAATCTTGTTGCCTCTGAAATCAAGATTTGTGATGAATTTCCTTTTGCCGTCAGCAGTTGTTTCTTTGTCAATTCCTTTCATAATCTGAGCACTCTTTAATTCCTTGTCTCTGGTTTTGAATTCAAGAGTTCTCTCATAAAGATACTTTGCAATCTTGTCAGCAACATCAATTTGTGTTGTCTTTGTAATCAACTGCAAACCCGGGCTGATGTTGGCTTCAATAACAAGAGCACCTTTTGAACTTTCAAGCATGTCAACTGCACAGATGTCTGCTTTTATTGCCTTTGCTGTATTAATGGCAATTCTTTTTGTATTACTATCTAATTCAATAGGCTCTGCACTTCCGCCAGAATGAAAATTAGAACGCACCTCATTTAAGCCAGCCTTGCGTTTATAAGAGGCAATTATTTTGTTGCCAACAACAATAGCCCGAACATCTGTTCCTTTAGTTTCAATGTACTCTTGAATAATAAAAGGCTGCCTTAAAGCAGTGAGTGCATCAAGCAAAGAAGAAGCACTTGCATAGCTGTCTGCAAACATAACACCTTTTCCTCCTGTGCCATGCGGGAATTTCATAATAATAGGATAATTGATTTTTTCAAGAATTTTTTTAGCTGCTGCAATTGTTGCACTTACATAAGTCTTTGGCATCGATATGTTATGTTTCTGAAGCTCTAAGTGAGTAAGCAGCTTGTCATGAGCAATTGTATAAGCATCAGAAGAAATGGGAACATAGCATTTGTTTTCAAGCACAGAAGTTAGTGTTTTAAGCAGTGGCGCATATCTGAATGAACCTTTTGCATAAACACAGTCATATTTTGGAATTGGTTTTCCATTATAAAGAATCTCTGCAGATTTGCCAGAAATATTGATTTCAATTTGGCGAATGTCAAGGTCGTCAACTTCTGAAAAATATTTGCGCATAGCTTCAACTGTCCATTCTGAACTTTCACTGCCTAAACTTATAATTGCTGCTTTTAAACTCAAAATATACCACCATCAAATCTTTATTTTTTCCTCTTTTTTTATTATTCTTTTTTAACTTTGCTGTCAGCAAATATTTTATCAGCACTTCTGCTTGGGTCAATAAGGAAACCTTTTCTTAAGACATTCTGTCCAATAAGCATAGGATATCTCATATGATTTCTGTCTGCAAGTGTGAATTTGGCTTTTATGGTTCTGCCACAAATATTTATTTCAGCTTCAACAACAGGCCTTAGTTTGCTGCCATGGGCACTTTTGATAAGTCTGGAATCCACCACAGGGCCAAGTCTTAATTCAGATGCAAGAGTAAGGTCAAGACTGCTTTTTGTAGCTCCGGTGTCAATTCTTGCTATTAATTCTTGTTCGTGCGAATTACTATTGACTTTAACTATCTCAGTCAAGCCAACAATAGTTCTTTTTTTCATTTCCTCGCAATCCATATCATTATTCATTTTTTTTATTCATTACATTTACGGCAGAGGATACTCGGAGTTTAGCCGAGAGGAACTGCCGTCCTCCGTTAACTTTTTCTTTGACATATGATTATGATATGAGTGCGCAGCGGATTTTGGCGCACTCATATACCCATTCTGAGTAGCGT
>JAHJQO010000001.1 GCA_018819305.1 Nanobdellota archaeon | reverse complement strand
ATGCTGGAAAATAACAAGAGCAAACACAACAAACTCCAAATACTACAAAACAGTTGACGAATTACAAGACTCTTTAGAGAATTTCTGGAATAAACATTTTTTTAAGCTAAATTTTATTAATTACTTATGTCGCTGACTAAACCCCTCTCGAGAAGTGATTAAGAACCAAAAATTTGCAGATTCGAGATTAGAGAATATTGTAGAGGAAGAAATATTTGGAAAAAAAGAAAAACATATTTTCAGAGAAATAAAAAAGAGAGTTGAAAACAGTTTAATCAGATATCGGCAAAAAATAATTATTCCCATAAGTGCAGCTTTTGGTGGAGCAACATACCATATATTAGCAAAATCTACTGAAAGCTTTCATTATCTTACAGAATTATTCAATAAAGATAATCAAGGTGCATTTAGCTTAGATGAACGAATTTTCATAAGTGTTGGTTCTGCACTTGCAGCGCATTTATTAATCACGAAAAAAACTGACAATATTTTGGGGGGGAAAATTGCAGGATTAAAAGATACTTATAAAAAACAAAAAAACTTTTTTGCAAAAAATAAATTATTCTTATCTTTAGGAACCTGGGCCGCGATGGCAGGACCTGCAATCTATAATACAATTCAAAGATTTAGCCAAAGCAGTTTGGAAATAAAACAAACTGCTGTTGAGAATCTTGACAAAATCATATATGCAACACTTCCTCTTAACCTCATACTTTTAGGCGGACTTTATGGATTATACAGCATTATTGGAAAATTACCTGATTATGCAAAGTTCATTAAAGAAAAAGATTTTTGGAAAGCTTTGAAAGGAGATATTTTATATACTTTTTCCAGAGAAAAAGGAATTCATTATTTAGAAGAGGAAAGTAAAAATAATAATTTTTATGCCAATAATGTATTATCTAGAATTAAACCAAACCTTGATGAAAAACTTATGTATCAGAAAAAAACCCTCGATATCCTAAAAGAAAAAATACAAGGTAAAAAAGATATTGAAGAGCAATATAAACAAAGAATCATTTCTCATTTTAAAACATCATCCAACAGAGAACTTTTGATGATGAAAAAAAGTCCTTATACTTGTTTCATGGCAGCTACTGATTTGTACTCTGTGAATCCTGAAAAAGCAAAAAGGATTTTTCAGACCCTGATTGAAATGCCAGATAATCAGATTAAGCCGGAAATGATAGGTGTTAGAAATTATCTTTACAATATTTATGAGAAAGATACTAAAAAAGACTGGCAAGAGTTAATTGAATGTTTAAAAAAAGAAAATAAAATGGAAAAGAGGAGTGGTGCTGAAAGCCAAGTTCTTTCTTTTGCAGACAAGTATTTTCTTAAGCAGCTTTTTATTGTCAAAGAATCAGAAAAAGACTTGAGTGACAAATTCCTTATAGAAAGATGGATTTATGAAAACATGAAAAATACTGGTGTTCTGGTTGAGAATCCTTTGTTTTTCTATGATGAAAATGACATTCAAACACAGATTTTTTTGAGGAATGGCGAGCATAATATGCAAAAGTTATTCCATAATATGCAAAACAAAGATAAGAAAACCATGTTTCAGCACATCTTATCCAAATTAAACATATATCAACAGAATTTATTTTCTTCATTATATAAAAAAGACCAAACCTTCTTTCTTTCTTATGGATACAGGGGTTTGGAAAAAAATATTATGATTCCAACTCTTCAATTACATCAAAATATCATGCAAAGGGCATTCAAAGGCTATGAATCTCATGAAGAACGACTTGGAGTGACAGAACATCTTCCTCCTTTAATAAAAAAAATTAATGAACTCAAGGAAAATCACCCTTTTTTTGAATTCGAAACAATTAATCATGGTGATTTATTCGGGACAAATATTACTGAACAGACATGTTTTATTGACCCTCGGCCTAAAATTGCACATCCTCTTTATGATTTCACTTATTTGGCTCTTGACCCAGGACTTTTATCAATAAGCTATGATTCAAAAAAAGAAGTTATGCTAGAAGAAGTTCTTAAAAAACATAAATCTGAAGAAAAAGAACTAAGTAATGCAATTGATTATTATTACTTACATAATGGTCTTTGTTTAACAGGTTCGCAATTAGTTCACAATAAGTTTGAAAACAGTGCCCAAATTCTAAGTGAAATCATGGAATTTTCCAAAAATAAAATCTTTGAAAAAGAATTATTAACTTATTTTAAAACAAATATGAAAACAAATAGATTGTTAAAATTGATTTGAAAAAGAAAAGGAAAAAATTAAATGTTTGCAGTTATCAATACACCATTCATATTAGATATCATATAGAATATATTATATATGTAATAGTTAAGTTTTATCACTTGAGGACTGACCGTATCAAATCGTTTTTCAAGAGTTTTCTTCATAATATTACTTTTTACTCCAAATTCTTCAAGCTTCTTCATGTCAAATTGGTAAAAGAGTTCGTAAAAACATCTTAAATATTGATTAATATCAGCAAAAAGTTCCAATGTATTTTTATCTACTTTTTTTATCTTATTTTGAATTATGAAAGCCATAAAATCTCTGTATGCATCACCTATTCTTTCAAGTTCCTCACATATATGATAGTATGTTGTTGTTTTTTTTAAAGTGCCATAGCCCTGAATATTAAGAATTCTTCTGCATAAATCACTGTATTTATTAATTATGGAATCTCTTAAAACAACTTCTTCCATTCCCTGAAAATTACTTTGCTTTACATATTCAAGCGCATCATCTGCTGAAGAAAGCAGGCTTAAAAAAAGTCGTCTTAATATATTTTCAAATTCCTGAGGATGTAAATCAGAAAGGTTTTTTATTATCAGTACTCTTTTTCCATGTTTTATTATTTCAAAACCCATGCAAGTTTTATCAAGTACTTTTCTAATTATTTTATATTGTTCTGGAGAATGATATGTGATTTCTATTTCCTCATACCCTGCTTTATACAATGCACCTATTGTCCTATTCAACATATTATCCAATTCTTTAACATCAATTTTCTTTACTGTTTGCTCTCCTTTGCCCTGTACTTTTATCACTAATTTTCTTTCTTCTTCTTCAACATCTACTTCATCGCCTTTGCACACTCCAAATTTCTTTACCCATTTGTTTGGCATGCTGACTACAAGAGTTTTACCTGCAAGCTGGATTACTTTTCGTTTCATGTATAAGAATGAAAACAAAGCCCATATATAAATTTTTCTAAACTATATAATTATATAACGTTATATATACTATAAGAAGAAATTATATATTTGATTCTGACAACACCATATGTAAAAGTTTCGGATTTAAGAAAAAAAACAAGAAAAATCCGAAATGTGCGTGAGGTGCAAAAAATGATAAAAAATTCAGATTTGAAATTTATTTCTTATCTGCGGAAAAATTCAAGGCAAACATTAACTTATATAAGCAAGCAAACAAGAATTCCAATAAGTACATTGTACGATAAGCTGAAACTACACGAAGGTTCTGTAATTATAAAACACACCACTCTCATTGATTTTGCCAAACTTGGCTTTAACTGCAGAGCTAATATATTATTGAAAACAGGCAGAGAAGAAAGAAATAAGCTAGGCAGCTATTTAAAAGCTCATCCTGCAATCAACAATCTTTACAAGATTAACAATGGACTTGATTTTTTTGCAGAAGGCATCTTCTGCCATGTGAAAGATATGGAAGATTTTCTCGAAGAGCTTGAAAAGAACTTTACACTGGAGGAGAAAAAAACCCACTATATAATAGAAGACATGAAAAGAGAAGAATTTAGTCCAGAGGAAGTGATTTAATATATTGACCTACAAAACTAATTTTTGTGTAAAGTGACAATAAAGCACCAAATTCAAAGTATATTAGCTCTTTAGAATAACGTCCGAGTTTTATTATTTTCCATACCCCACTGGACACACTGGACATGCTCTCGTAAGATTTAAATATATGCCTTATCTATTTATAAATAGATGAGAACAATAGATTTATTTGCCGGCGTGGGAGGTATTAGAATAGGTTTTGAAAAAGCAGGGTTTAATACTGTTTTTGCCAATGATTTTGAGCCTTCTTGCAAAGAAACATACGATTTAAATGTTAATGAAACTCCTTTACTTGTTGAAGATATTAACAAACTCGATATTGAAAAACTTCCTGAATTTGATATGTTATTAGGCGGTTTTCCGTGTCAAGCATTCAGCATCGCAGGATATAGAAAAGGATTTAAGGATCAAGGCAGGGGTGATTTATTTTTTAAAATCGCCGAAATCATTGAAATTAGAAAACCAAAGGTAGTTTTCTTAGAGAATGTTAAAAACTTAAAGACTCATGATAATGGAAATACCTTCAAAATTATTAAAAAAACATTAAACGAGTTGGATTACACTGTTAAATCAAAAATATTAAACACTAAGGATTATGGAAATATTCCTCAAAACAGAGAAAGAATTTTCATTGTAGCATTTTTAGATAAAGATGTGGCTGAAAAATTTAAATTTCCTGAAAAGAGTAAACTTACCAAAAAAATTCAAGATTTTCTTGAACCTAATGTTAATGAAAAATATTATTATAATGGAAAAGCATTGTATGTAAATTTAAAAAATGAAGTAACTGATAAAAATTCAGTATATCAATGGCGAAGAAGATATGTTAGACAAAATAAGTCGGGTGTTGTTCCCACTTTAACTGCCAACATGGGAACAGGCGGACATAATGTTCCCATAATAATAGATGATAAAGGCATTAGAAAATTAACACCAAAAGAATGCTTTATGTTTCAGGGATTTCCAAAGTCCTTTAAATTGCCTGATTTGGCGGACTCAAAACTCTATAAACAAGCAGGCAATAGTGTTTCTGTAACTGTTATTGAACGAGTTGCTAAAAATATTAAGAAGGCTTTAGAAAAATGAGTGAATCGAATTCTTTAAAATACTATAAGCATATGCTAAACATCATAGGCTCTTTGACAGGTTTATTTTCAGAAAGTAATGTGCCTTATTTAAATTATCGTGTTACAGAAAATTTATTTTGTAAAGCTTTTTCTGCAAAAAATCTTTCTCGTTCAGATGTTTCTGCTGATGCATCAATAAAAGATGTGGGGATTGGAATTAAAACATTCATCAACGGTAACGGAAAAACATTGCAAAAAATTGCTGAATTTAATAAAGATAACATTTCTTTTAGAGGATTACCTCCTCAGGGGGTTATTAAAAAGGTGGCTCATTTACGAAATCAAAGAATTGCAGCAACTAAAAGAATTTATGGATTAAAATCAATGATCTATCATTGCATTGTAAGAGATGCCACACGAATTCAAGTATACGAATGTGATATGGACTTAATCTATATTAAAAACATCAAAAGTATAAAAGCAGGAAAGAACACCATTAATTTTAATGATTCAAAAAACGAATATTCTTTTAATATAAGTAAGAGTACATTATATAAAAGGTTTCACACGACAAAAGTAATTACGTATGTAAGTGTAAAAATAATTAATGATCCTTTTGAAGTTCTTGAAGAGAAGTTTATGAAAGTGAAAGAAGTCTATTATAAGAAGAAAGTAAAAGAAAATCCTTTTGTTATTCTGCCACTTTATTCAATTACGAAAGATAAAAAAGCTGTATATCCTAAAAGCGGATTAAACCAATGGAATGCTAGTGGAAGAAAAAGAGATCATAATGAAATTTACATTCCAATTCCGAAAGGGATTCATAAAAGATATCCTGGATTCTTCCTGCCTCGTGATAAACAATTTAATTTAATACTGCCTGATGGAAATATACTGCAGTCAAAAGTTTGTCAGGATGGAAGCAAAGCATTGATGACAAAACATAATGCTGACTTAGGAAAATGGCTGTTGCGGAATGTACTTAATTTAAAGGAGAATGAATTATTAACATATGAAAAACTACAGGAGATTGGTTTAGATTCAGTAATCATTGAAAGAATTGATGCTAAAACATATTCTATTGATTTTCGGCCTTCTGGAACTTATGAAAAATTCATCGAAGACAGTCAATAAAAACAAATTTTATTAAAACATCTTATTTATCTACATTTATGGCGGATAATTTAACAAAAAAGCAAAGAAGTTATTGTATGTCTAAAATTAAAAGTAAATGGACTGCACAAGAAAAGAAACTGCATAATCATCTTAAAGGGAATAAAGTTAAGCATAAGATGCATCCAAACATTTCAGGTAGCCCGGATATTCTTCTAACTGATTCAAATACTGCTATTTTCATTAATGGCTGTTTTTGGCATAAATGCCCTAAGTGTTATAAAAAACCGAAATCCAATAAATCTTATTGGATGCCAAAGATTGAGAAAAATATTAGAAGGGACAAAAAGAATTATAGATCTTTAAAAAAATTAGGTTATTTAATTATCAAAATATGGGAACACGATGTCAAAAAAGATTTATCTAAAGTAATCAGTAAATTAATTAAAAAACCCTTCAAAAAGTTAAATCGTTAATACAAGTTTTTATCATTTGTTATCATCAAAGAGTAGTTAAAATCGAAAGATTTATAAATTGTCTATTCTTCACAGACAATAAAATGAACAAAAAACTAATCTACTTAATAATCTCAATCATGTTTTTACTTGTCGTTGCAACAGCAGCATCTGCACAAACCTGTGCAGTCAGCCCTGGATTTAATCATCCATTAATGCCAGACACTGATTGCGATGGAGTAATTGACAGATATGACAACTGCCCACTCGTCATAAATCCACTGCAAAGAGATGCGGAAGGCAGTGGGCTTGGAGATGCATGCGACGTATATATTGAAAGCATTAACACAAATCCTGCAGATTTTGTATACGATGGCAGAGCATTCAATGTTTATGTAACTGTTCACAATAACAGGGATTATAATATTAGAAACATGAAAGTCAGAGTCTTTTTGCCAGAGCTTGGCATTGAGTCTGTCAGATATATTGCAAATCTTGAACCATGTTCTTCACAAACAGTTGAATTCTTTTTAAGAGCTCCAATGTGCAGTCCAGCTTATCTTAAAAGCATAAAAACCACAGGATACACTCTTAATGATATAAGAGATATCTGCGGTTCTTCAAATTCACAATCAAAATGCTCAAAAAACACAGAGCAAAGACTAAATCAGGCAACACCTTCTGAAATAGAAGCATTTTTTGCTTCACCTGCAGACCATCTGATTGTTGTAGAAAACACTTTTAGAAATCTCTACAACATAGAGGAAATCATTCCTGGAATTACAAGTATTAGAGTAATGCCTGACGACGTATGTATGGCAACCTTAAGAAACGGTCAGACAATGGATGATACATTTATCGATGTTATGGAAATTCAGGATGTTTTCAAAGGCGGAGAATCAGTTTTCCCAATCAGAATATCAAACAGAGAATTTAATGATAAAGAATATGTATTTTCAGTAACAGGACTTGATGGCTGGGGAAGTGCAAGATTTGAACCAAGCAGCCTGATAATTGTTCCAAGTGGAAGCGACAGAACAATGGACTTGTATGTAAGAGCAAATGATGATGCTGTTCCTGGAGAAAAAGTGTTTGTAGTGAGCGTACAGAATGGAGAAGAAGTGCAGAGATTCCTTTTGATTGCAAATGTAAAAGAATCAGGCCGAAACAATTATGGCTTTTTGTGGTTCTTTACACTCAAAGTGATTCTAATAATCATTCTCATATTGCTAATAATTGCAGCAGCTATTGTTGGTATTAAAAAATACTTTGACAGTATCAAATACAATGAAGGCGAAGCTGTGCAGTATTATTAGAGAATTATTTTTTTTACTACTTATTTTCAGGACTGTTTTAACCACTAAAGAATGGTTAAAAAAACGAAAGATTTATAAATATTTCGAGGCTCTCCAAACGGTGATAAAATGAATAAACAAACAATAATCGGACTATTCTTAATAAGCATATTAATTTTGCTCAGTAACATTGCAATAGCAGAGACAACAGAGATAAAGGATACAACAATAGATTATGTAGGCTACAGAGAAATAGTTGTAGATGAACCGGGTGTAATATATAAAATAAAAATAACAAACACAGGCACTGGAACCAGAGATTATGAAATAATTCCTGATTCAGAAATTATAAGAAATCTGGGAACTTACAAAATAAACCCATCAGATAAAATCACTCTTGCTTCAGGAGAGCAGGAAACAATATACTTCTATCTTGCTGTTGAAAAAGACGTGGCTGCAAGAACAGTCATACCAGTTGAAATCAAAAGCGGATTATCAGAAACTAAAATTAATCTTGTGGCAAGGCCAATTGGACCTTTGCAGTCAAATGCTTCAAGAGACAGCAGGTTTTTGTCAACAGCATTTAAGACAATCTTGATAATTGTCATCATAATAATCATTGTCCTTGCATTACTTTTCGGATTTAGAAAGATTCGAAACAAGAAAGAGAAAGAACTCAATGATGAGTTTGAGCCTGATTTTGATGAGGACATTGAATCTTATTATTGAAAGTTATTATTGAAAAAATATATTATAAAAATTAAAAAACAAACCATATTTGGGGGAGAAAATGATGAAAACAAACAATGCAAAACTTTTCGTTGTATTAGCCTTTATGCTAGTATTATTCTTAAGTCCAGTACAAGCTTCACTGATAGTTAACAAGGTAACAGACGAATTCTCATTAGAGAGCCCGTATCCTATTGATAATATAAAAGCATGCCAGTGCAGTGTAAGAACTGATGTGCTTGAAATTGAGAACATAGGTGATTTTGACACCTTGTTCAAAGTGGAAATATTCTCCCCAACAGAAGATTTAATCACTTTGAGCGACGACACCTTTGAACTTGCCCCATGCGAAAAAAACACAGTATATGTATATATTAAGGTCCCTTGCGACCAGCCATTAGAAACATTCTATGTTGCTAAAGTAAGCACAAACTATGGCAGAAGCAAGGAAATCTACAAAGAAATTATTTCTAAAAAATGCCAGAACATAAAAATGACTTGTGAAGTTGCTAGCCAAGACAAACAAGTTAAGCCTGGCGAAATAATCACAGTTAAGGTTGATCTTCAGAATGTTGCTGACTTTACAGACACATTCACAATCACCCCAAAATACTATGATGACTTTACTGTAATGAGCGAAGAAGAAGTAACGCTTGCTCCTGATGAAGAAGAAACAATCTACATGTATGTTACTTTCCCACTAACACACTATGGTAATATCAACTATCCTGTAAGAGTAAGCTCAGAAAAAGGACAAAATATTGAAGAGTGTGTCCAGAACCTAAACATTGAAAGAGATTATGATTTCACAATAAAAACAGAAGACCTGGAAGTAAGTGCTTGTGAAGATATAACTAAAAAGATTCCAGTAACTTTTGTAAACCTAGCAGGAACACCAAACAAATACTATCTATATTTAACAGGACCTGAATTTGCAGAACTAAGCCAGACAGAACTTGACCTGGCACCAGGAGAAGCAGATGCAATTACATTGAATGTCAACCCAACACAAGAAGATGTTGGTGAATACGACTTAATCTTAAGTGCTGGAACAGAATACGGAGACATAAATAAAGATAAGCACTTTAAGCTGAAAGTCAAGGACTGCTTTGATTCAAGTGCATCATTTGCTGACTTTGAAGCAGGAGTACAAGAAAAAGTATGCTGCGGAAAAAAGACATACACCTTAAACATCAGAAACGATGGATTGTATGAAGAAGCATATGAAATCATTGTAGACAGCCAGGGATGGGTAAGCTTAAGTGAAGAAGACAGATTTGTAAGGCTAAGACCAAGCCAGAATAAAGATGTCTCAATCGATGTTGACTTCCCATGCACAGATGACAAGCAAACAGCATTTGTACTTGTAAAACAACTGAGAGCACCATATCAGACTCATGAATTAAGACTTGAGCTTGAAAGCCTCAGCCAGAGAAGCTGTTACAATGTAGACTTGCTACAGGACAAATTCAGAATTAACTATGAAACCAACAGCATACCAATGCTCTTGCAAAACACAGGACTCAGAGGAGGCACATACAGGCTTGAACTCGGAGAACTTGAATCAAGATTTGTGTACTTGAAAGAAAACACAATGGACTTTGAAGCAGGAGAAGTAAAGGTATTGCATGTTTATCCAAAAGATTATGCAGATTACAAGCAAGGAACATATCTAAATAAGTTAGAGCTTGGAATCAGCCTGCTTGATGAAGACTGCAAAGCAAACTGCTACACAGGAGATGCAGTAGATATGAAGTATAACAAGCAGTTCTGGATAATCCTAAAAGACAAGAACTTTGTTGTTAAAGCAATTGACTACATAAGAAACTTCAACTACTCAAGAATTGGATGGTGCGGATTAATAACATTAATTCTTGCTGCGCTTTGTGTTGTAATGCTTATTGTAGTTTGCTGCATGAGATTCAAAAAAGACCTCAAAGTAAAAAGGATAAAAGCAAGCTGTATTAATAAGATCAAGATTTTTAATGTAATCTTAATCTTGCTCTTGATATTAAGCATTCTTGCAATAATCCTCATAGGCAATCCAAACACAGACAAATTTTATGAGAATCCAAGTGAAGCTGACTCACCTTTGTTCCATGAGTGGAAGCAAAACACACCATACACAATTAACCTTGAGCAGTACTTTGAAGACCCTGACAAAGACATACTAAGCTATACAGCAAGTCAGCCTGACCATGTGCATATAAGCATTGAAGACAATGTTGCTTTGCTAAGGCCAGAGCACAACTGGGCAGGAGAAGAATTCATTGTATTCACAGCAAACGATGAAAAAGGCGGAGTAACAGACAGTCCAATCATGACTTTGAAAGTGCTTGAAAAAAAGCCTGTTGGAGTGCTTGGTTTATGGAATGCCTACTGCAAACACATCAACTTGGTGTTGTTCATTGTTTTAATTTTGCTGGTGTTGCTATTCTTCGATGTTCTTGAAGACAAAGGATATAATCATTACAAGTCTGGAAAGAACGGAGAGAAGAAAGTAGTAAAGGTGCAAGTGCAAAAAACCTCAAAATTACTGCCTATAACAAGAGAAAAAGGATGGCTATACTATGTAGACCGTGACGGAAACGTATCAAGATCTAAAATGGCAAGAGGCGGGAAAAAAATAAAAACAGCACCGCAACTAGTAGCAAAAACTCGTATTACAAGAAAAGAAGGATACTTATACTACATTGACAAAAAAGGATACATAGCAACTGCTAAAATGGCAAGAAGAGGAAAAGCCAGCGGAACTTCTTCAGTAACAAAAAAAGTAGTGAAAAAAGCAGAGAAGAAAACTCCTAAACCTGAAAAACTCAGGATTACAAGAGAAAAAGGATATCTCTACTACGTTGACAAGAAAGGAGATGTATCCAGAGCTAGGATGGCAAGAAAAGGAAAAAAGACAAGCAGCAAGCCACAACTAGTAGCAAAAGCAGGCATTGAGAAAAAAGCAGGATACTTATACTACATAGACAAGCAAGGATACATTGCAAAATCCAAGATGGTGCACGGCGGACAAAAAAAGCCAACTGCTAAAAAGAAAACTACAAAGAAATAAAATTTTTTATTTTTTTACCTTTATTTATTTTAATTCTATAAAATGCCAAAGCCTAAAATATTCATATATTAAAAGAACTTTTTTCTAAAAAAACTCAATAAAATAAAAACAACACCTTCAGGTTAACTCAACACGTTCTACACTATTAGATTTATATATATTTAAGGCTAAAAGAATAAGCTTATCACTGTAATTATCATTCCCTGATGTTAAACATAATGTCTTCCCGATATAATCACAGAACTGTCCTGAAACAGCAACAGTTTCGTGAATATGACCATGAAGAGTCAGTTGCGGCTGATTCTTTTCAATAAACTCCCGTACTGCAAAACTACCAACATGCTGTTTATACAAACCACCTAATATTTGGTCCAGAGCAGTATTATTAGGAGGGGAATGAAATGCGTATATTGTTTTCTTAGAGTTCTGTGTGAATAAATCCTTTTCTAAATCCTTTTGGATCGAATCTAACTTCTCAAGGTCAGGGGTAAATAAAAATCTCTGCCATTTGTTTCCTTTGCTTTTATAGCCATCAAAACGATAGGTAATACTCTTACGAAATGCATATTCCTTTCCCAAACCTGACTGAGCATGACTCAAGTCAAATTTCTCCCAGTCCTTGATTCCAAAGGGAGTTATTGGAACATTAGCATAACCAACCAAATCAAAGTCTTCTGTAAGTTTTACCCTCTTTTCATGTATTATCGTATATAAATCAGGATCATGCTTTTCTAGAACATCAAGATTAGCAGCACAATCATCATTACCCATCATCAAGAATACATTAGAGTCTGGTAATGCTTTCTTAAACATATATATTATATCCTGCAAATCATTTTCAAGAAAGCTTCTTTGTCCTGAAATAAATTTATCAGAAGGAAGGTCTTTTGGGGCAATGTCTCCGCCAAGAACAAGGCTATCTGCAGAAACATTTATTGCATAATCAACAAGCTTTTCAAACTGATTCATGTTGCCATGAATATCTGCGCCAAAAACCATGATATGCTTTGCCATGAGATAGGGAAATAGAACAAGTTATTTAAAACTTTTTAAGTAAACATCTCAATAAAAACATGCTTTGCCATTGTTTCTTTTCTTCTGACAGGCTTTATCTTCCTGGCTAAGCGGGAATGCTCAAAAACATCACCTACCCAATTATAGAAGTCATTCTTCTGCTCATTAACATGGTGATTAAAAGTATCTGGACTCATGTTTCGTAGAGCGTCAGGAAGTTCTGCCAAATGTCTTATAACAGTGCCATCGTTGACATAGAAGAACTTCTCTGCAGGTATGTTCACTATGCGCATGAAACTAATTTTTGAAGAATAGATATATAAAGTTTTCTGTTGTGGAATTGAAAAAAAAATATTTTTATACAAAAGATATAAAAACAACAATGTTAAACAATAATCCATGAAACTAAATCCTTATTTTGCAGTCATATTAGCTGCCACTATTGGAGGTTCTAGCGGCATTTTTATCAAGTTGCTCAATCTGCCGGCCACAACAATGACTTTTTTTAGGGTTGTTGTTCCTGTCGTTGTTCTTCTAGGATTTTTTGCATGGAAAAAAATTAAGCTTTTTCAAGGAAACTTCAAGATTATGCTTTTCGCATCTCTTCTTAATGCAATAAGGATGTTTCTTTATGTTTTTGCATATCTCTATACTTCTATTGGAAATGCGGTTATAATCCTTTTTACCTGGCCTATTTTTGCCACAATCTTTGGAATTATAATCTTAAAAGAAAAAGTAAAAACAAAAACAGCTCTCCTTATTGGTTTGGCTTTTCTTGGAATTATTATCATGTATATAAACAAAGAAATAAGTTTTGGAAACAAAGATTTTCTTGGAATGGCTGCCATGCTCTTATCTGCCATATTGTTCGCATTAACAATGGTTATTTTCAAAAAAGAACTAAAAGATTACTCTAAAACAGAGACTGTATTCTATCAAAACATAGTCGGTGCATTAATATTCTTGCCTTTTATTTTCATAAATAAACCGGTTCCAAACATACCTCAGATAGGAACAGGAATAATATATGGTTTGCTTGTTGGGATTGCTGCTTATGCCTTGTTCTTCTTTGCATTAAAAAAACTAAAAATGAGCCATTATTCATTATTTACATATTGGGAAGTTCCTGCAGCCCTGATTTTTAGTGTTATTTTCTTTAAAGAAATCATCACTCTCAATGTTATCATTGGCGGGCTTCTAATCATAATTGCAGGATTCTTATTGCGGAAGAAGACGATTGTTTTATCTAAAAAAAAATAAGGTTCAATAGCAACCTTTAAAAACACTCTTTCTTCTCTAATATGTACGGGGACGTAGTATAACCTGGCTAGAATAGTCGCCTCCAGAGCGACGGATGGGGGTTCAAATCCCTCCGTCCCCACTTTTTATTCAGAAACTTTTATAAAGAACTAAATTTTAATAGATATACATAATATTCAAAGGTGGTAAAAATAGCATCAAAGGATTTCAATAAAAGTTTAGGAAATTATATTGATAAAAGAAGATCTTATGAAGGAGGTTCTGGTAAGCTTTTTAGTTTTAAGTTTGGACTGAAAAAAAACAAGAGAGCTGATGAAGAAGTTGTTCCTGAAATAGGACCTTCTGAAGTACATGTTGAATACAAACAGCCAGGATTCTTATCAAGATTATTCAAGTTCAGAAGAGGTCTTATTAATGAAGCAGTTGAATCCGAAGATTTAACTCCAGCAGAAATGGCCAAACTCAGGTCTATGGAAGATGATATTGAAGATACTGAAAAAGAAATAATGGAAAAAGAGCATGAGATTCGAGAACTCCGGGACGACGAAGAAGATCTTGTTGAAAAAAGAGAAGGAATACTCACAACGTTCTTTAGTAAAATAAACATTTTCAGCAGAAGACCTACAGAAACAGTTGAAATCCATGATGATGAATATATAGACGAGCCTGCACTTGATGAAGACGTTGTAGAAGTTTTAAAAGCCATGCATAAATGGATTGAACAGTTAACACCTGCAAAAAAAAGAAGTTTCAAGGCCAGCAAAGATTTCCAGCTCTACAAAGCAGTTCTTGAAAAGTATGGTTTGATAAGGAAGAAATAATCTTTATTTGAAAACTTCTGATGCGATCATATCAGATATTTCTTTTCTACTTTTAGTTGTGTTTTTTGTTTTTAGAAAATCATCCTTTAATTGAGAATATATTTTATCTCTTTTCATGGCAAAATAACAACCACTTCCTATAAAAACAAGATGAGGAAAAACAAATCCTGAAAACGCTAACAATGATCCATGGTGAATTTTCAAATAAATTGCAAGAATAGTTGCTAAAGGGAGACCAATAAAAGGCATGCATTCAAACATGAAAGCGTTACATAAATCATCATATTTTTTTGATTTTTTGTTATTATCAATTTCATTACTTACTCTTAATAATTCTTCCTTGCTAGTATCTGAAAAGTAAATATAATTCCCTGTTGGTTCTAATTGTATTAAAGCTTCATTATCTTTAGAATAGGTTTTATAGCCTATGTAATTAGCATTTATTGTTTCATAACCTAGAATATTTACAATAGATTCTATGTTATTACAATTTTGTTGAATTTTTTGTTTAATTGCAAAGTCAGGTGTGTTCTTTATTCTTTTGGGATCTTCTAACTCATACAAAGAGCGTTCCAATGATTTTTTTATGACTTCGTATTCCATTATAACCACCGTTACACTAGAAAATGGTATCAACCAGAGTATATAAATTTTTGTTGTCTACTATATCAACAACAGAAATATTAATAAATAAAGGAGTTCCTCTATTCAAATATGAACAAAAAACTGGAAAAACTAGGTTTAAATGAGAGTGAATCAAAAATTTATCTTAAATTACTAGGACTTGGCAGCTGTAAAGCAGGCATCATAGCTAAGGAAGTAAAGTATAATCGAACAACAATCTATAAATCACTGGATTCATTGATAAAAAAAGGGCTTGTCTCTTATGTAATCAAAGAAAACAGAAAATATTTTGAAGCAGCAAATCCTGAAAACCTAAAAGAAAATCTGAAAAAAGAAAAACTTGAGCTTGAAAAAAAGAATAAGCTTGCTAATGAAATGCTTCCAAGCTTAAAAGAGCTTTACAATGATTCCAAATCAGAGCAGGAAGCCAATATTTACAAAGGAATCAAAGGATTAAAAGCTATTTTTAATGATATTTTATCGACGCTAAAATCAGGCGATGAGTATTTTTGCTTTGGAGTACCCAAGAACGCAGAACAATTTTGGGGATATTTTGATGAATTTAACAAAATTCTAAAGAAAAATAAAGTTAAATCTAAGATTATCTTTGATGAAAGAGTAAAAAAGAATATTGATTCATGCCAAAAATATGGATATCAAGTAAAAATCCTTTCTCAAGAACACTTCACACCAGCAGAAGTCAACATCTACAAAAACAAAGTGGCAATTGTTTTGTGGTCAAAGAATCCAATTGGTTTCCTAATCAAAGACAAAGAAACAGCAAACAGTTTTAGAACATATTTTAATCTTATGTGGAATATTGCAAAGAAGTGAGGCTCTCCGTCGCTTGAGGAGCTTTTAATTTCTGAAATTTGTTACTTGTTTATCACGAATAAAAATACAAAGATATTAATATTTGAATGCATTTTCTTTATCATTATGGTTAAGAAAACTTTAATTACAATAATGGCTCTTTTAGCATTACAATTTGGTTGTGGAATATCTAGTGAAACTCAATCAAGACGTCTGGCAGAGAAAGAAAAAAATATTTATCAACAAATGGATGTCTCATTGCAAAAAAAAGATTTGCGTGAATTTGCTAATGCTTATACAGAAGCAGTTAAGTTTAAAGAAGAATTAAATGACAGTGAGCGACCATATATAACTTTCACGATGTGGAGGAAATTATTCGACAGTTTAAACCAAGATGTTTATGGTCCTATTTATGTAAGAATAAACTATGATTCTCTAATCATAGATAAACAGCATAACAACAGTCCCCCTTACTCGTTCACAAGAGAAGGAGTGCGAGTATTAATGCGAGGACTTATAATGGATATTGAAAAAAACGTTCCTAAATTCGATAATGTTGACGATTGGGAATTTACTTTTTATTATGATGATCAAACATTGGATGTTTCCAAGAGAGGCGTAACTCGTGCAAGAGCCGAGTCAAATCAAGATTTCAGATCTATGCCTCCAGGAGAATATGCAATAATACAATACAACAGAGGCGCTGATGTGGTTATCTACTCTCATCTTATAACATCAAAAAATGGAACTGAAAGCAAAGTAACAAGACTCTGTGATTTAATTGATTTAGGCGGCGACGGTATTGATGGACTTGATGCAGCATTGAATGGTATTGAAACTGATGATGATAGTATAAAAGAAGCTAATAAAAAAATATTCCTCAGCATATCAAGCACTTCCAGAAGATTTAAAGAACGTTACCAAGCTCAGGCTAACACTAATTAATTTTTCTAATTCAGAATTTTTAAATAAAGTAAATCATTTACTTGTCATTATTTCTATAACATCATGATTATTTAGCGGAGCGTTTTTGGATACAGGCTGCTTTGTTTTTAGATTGATTGCTTTTACAAAGTTATCTCCTATGTCTGTATGAACTTTGTATGCGAACTCTATTGCTGAGGTGCCTTGTGGAACAAGAAAACAATCTGGCAAAACATTGCCGTCTTTGTCTGTTAGTTTGTTGTTCGCAACTGGATAAACAGCTATGTGTTTTAAGAGTTTGAACACAGCTTGATTCAAAACTTCCTGCACACCAGTGCCATTGAACTTCTGAAGGACATTGGTTTTTAAGAATTCTAAGCCTTTCTTCTGTTTCTCATTTATCTTTGATTCATCCAGAATCTTAAAGTTATCATCTCCAGGAATATATTTTATCATGTTATGTTTGTGCGCTTCTTTTAATGCCAGTTCTGCCTCTGCACTGCATGCAACAATGATTTCATCTGAAAACTCTTTTACTATTCTGTCAAAATTTTCTTTTGCTCCAGGAACATCAATCTTATTAGCCGCTATAATCATAGGTTTTGTTTTTTTTCTGAGAAAACTTGCAATTTTAAACAAGTCATCATCTGTCCATTTAATAACTGCTTTTTCTCTTAAATCAATTGCATCAAGTGCTTGTTTCATTAGCTCTTCATTAACACCCACTGCTGAGAGTTGCTTTGCCAATACTTTTTGCACTTGAGAATGCTCCTGCTGAATCTGCCTAGCTAACTTGTCCCAACCTTTTTTCAGAATATTAAGATACCAATGGTCTAATTCTAATCCCAAAAACTTGACATCTTCAGAAGGATTATAACTTCCTTTTTCAACTGGCTCGCCTTTTTCATTAGTACCACCGCTTACATCAATGACATGAATAAGAGCATCGGCCTGGTTTAAATCATTCAAAAACTGGTTTCCCATTCCTTTGCCTTCATGCGCTCCAGGAACAAGGCCAGCAACATCTATGAATTCAACAGGAACAAATCTTTCATGGTCAATGCAATATCCAAGTCTTGGCTTGCACTCAACATTGAAATCCTTGGAAACACAGCTAACTCTAACAAAACCCATGCCACGATTAGGCTTTATTGTAACGAAGGGATAATTAGCTATTTCTACTTCTGCAAGAGTAGCTGCCTTGAAAAAAGTGCTCTTTCCTACGTTGGCTTTACCAACAACCCCGATTATCATGCTGAAATCAGGGAAGAAAGGCTTATTCTTAAAGGTTTTTGAAAATACAAAGATTTAATCAACAACCTTAATAAACCATTAATGTTTTCTTTTTATTCATGAATAATCTCTCTTGGATTAGGAAGTATATGCCTAAGAAGCTTTCTGATGTTGAAGGCCATGGAAAAGTAATTGATGAATTGAAAAAGTTTGTTACAAATTTCAAAAAAGGCAAAGCTCTTCTTCTTTATGGCACTAGTGGAGGAGGAAAAACCAGCAGTGTTTATGCTCTTGCTCATGACCTTGGCTTTGAATTAATGGAGATTAATGCAAGTGATACAAGAAATGCTGCTTCTATTGACAGCTTGCTGGGTACTGCGACAAAACAAGCCAGTTTATTTGCTAAAAGCAAAATTATTCTTGTTGATGAAATTGACGGCATTGCAGGCACAAAAGACAGAGGCGGTGTCCAGGCTGTTGTAAAGCTTATCGCAACAAGCCCTTATCCTATTATTATAATTGCTAATGACCCTTTTGGACAGAAATTCTCTGGTTTGAGAAAAAAAGCTGTTCTTTTGGAATTCCAAACACGTCATCATGAAGTTATTTTTAAAATTCTGAAAAACATCTGCAAGCAAGAAAAAATAAAATATGATGAAGATGCACTTGGCATGATTGCCAGAAGATGCGGCGGTGATGTCAGAGCTGCAATTAATGATTTGCAGGGTTTTGCTGCTGATGATAAAAAGGTTACTCGAAAAGAAGTTGAAGAATATGGTGAAAGAGACAGAACTGAAAACATTGTACAGGCCTTAATAAAGGTTTTCAAAACAACTGATGTTGATGTTGCTCTGAGTGCTTTTGACAATGTGAATGAAGACCTTGATAAAATATTTTTATGGATTGACCAAAACATGCCTAAAGAATATACAAAGCCAGCAGACCTTGCCAGAGGTTTTGATGCTTTAAGCAGAGCTGATGTTTTCAAAGGCAGAATTATGAGATGGCAATACTATAGATTTTATGTTTATTGCTATAATCTATTAAGTGCTGGAGTTGCTCTTGCAAAAGATGAAAAATACAAGACTTTGATTGATTACAAACAAAGCACAAGGATTCTTAAGTTATGGTTAGCAAAGCAAAGGAATGCAAAAAAGAAAGCTATTGCAGAGAAAATAGCTGACAAAACACACACCAGCAGCAAAAGAGCTTTGCAGGATACTTTGCCTTATCTTAAGCCTGTTTTTCAGAAAAACAAGGCAGAAGCTGAAAAAATAACCCATTATTTAGACCTTGATAATGAGCAGGTTGAATGGCTGAAAAAGTAACAAAATACCCTTAAAACCCACAAAAAAACAACAACATTTATAAAGAAAAACCTGTTTCTATACTACTATTAAGTAACAAAGGTGATGGTATGCTGAAAAAAATTATACCTGTGATTTTAATCTTATTGCTAGCTGTTTCTCTAGTGGCTGCAGCATCATACACATATATGCCCAACGTTAGACCACATACAAGATACAATCCTTTACGATATAGCTGTTATTACTACTATGGGTATGGAAGCTGCCAAGTGGACAATGCAGAGTGCAGAGGAGTATCTATAGGCAAAAACAAATGGGTTGATTTAGGAGACGCATGCAATAGAAATGAAGCACCAATAATGACAGGACTTCAAGATATTACTGTAACTGAAACAGAATTTGTCAAAATCAATGCAAAATGCCTTGACCAGGACCCTGTTGAAATTAGCTATTCAGGATGGATAGAACAAGCAGAAACCCTGACAACCTATAAAGACGCAGGAGAACATAAAGTCACAGTTACATGCACAGACTCATTTGGTGAAAAAGTCATAGGAGTCGTCAAAATCACAGTTCAAAACAAAAACAGAGCACCATTATTCAGTGCTTTTGGCTTTGATATTGAATAAATTATTTCTAAATTTTTCAATTTTTTCTCTTTTCATTTAATTCTCTTTTTTTAGTTAAATTTAAATAAGAATTCATCTTAATTCTCGTCTATGAGTAAAGACAAGAAAGTTAAGGAAAAGCCTACAGACTCTAAAAAAGAGTTCTTACAGGACTTGACTAGTTTTATGCAGGTAAAAGGCTTTGTATGGGGTCCAAGCCCGGAAATATACGGTGGAAGTGCTGGATTTTATACCTATGCTCCGCTTGGAAAGCTCTTGAAAAACAGAGTAGAAGAAATCATAAGAAAAACCCTGCACACACAAGAATTCTTTGAAGTAGAATGCCCAATTGTAATGGAAAGAAAAGTATGGGAAGCATCAGGGCATCTTAGCGGCTTCACAGATGCAATGATTACATGTTCTAAATGCAATGCAACCTTTAGATTAGACCATTTGCTTGAAGAAAAATATCCTGAATCCAAGAATTTCAAAAAACCAGAGCAATATCTGACTTTTATCAAAGAAAAAGACATCAAATGCCCAAACTGCCAAAGTGATTTTAAGCCTGAAATCAAAAAACATGACTTAATGATGAAGACCAAGATAGGTATTGACCAGGAAGCTTATAACAGACCAGAAACTGCCACTACAACTTATCTTCCTTTTCTCAGATTCACAGATTTCTTTAGGAAAAAACCAATTTTTGGAGTGTTCCAGATAGGAAAAGCTTTCAGAAACGAACTAAGTCCAAGACAGCACATTGTCAGGATGAGAGAATTTACACAAGCAGAAGCGCAACTATTCATAAAAAAAGAATTAAAAAATGAATTTCCAAAATACAAGACAATTGAAAATGATGTTCTTCCATTATGGGATTATAAAAAACAAGAAAAAAATCAAAAACCTGAAAACAACAAAATCAAAGACGCACTTGTAAAAGGTTTTTTCAAGAGCCAGGCATATGCATGGACAATTACAATTGCTTACAAGCTTTTCATAAACATGGGAATTCCTGCAGACAAGATAAGATTAAGACAGCATTTTCCAGATGAAAAAGCATTTTATGCAGATGATGCGTGGGATGTGGAAATCAAAACCAAATCTTTTGGGTGGATTGAAGTTTGCGGAGTGCATGACAGAACTGATTATGATTTAAAACAGCATTCAAAGCACAGCAAAATAGAACTTGAAGCTTTTGACGAAGCCACGGGAAAAAAATATGTTCCTCATGTCTTAGAAATTGCTTTTGGAACAGACCGACCTGTATTTGCACTACTCGATTGCTTTTATGATAAAAAAGAAAAAGAACAAGGAAAAACAACATTTAAGATTCCTTATCATCTAAGTCCAATACCTCTTGCGATATTTCCATTGCTAAAAAAACCAGAGCTTATAGACAAAGCCTGTGAAATCTACAACAAGCTCAGCAAAGGCTTCTTATGCGTTTATGATGAATCCGGAGCAATTGGAAGACGATATCTTAGAGCTGCAGAAACAGGAACTGCATTTTGCATAACAATTGACTTTGACACTCTTGAAAAAAAGCCAGAGACAATAACCATAAGAGACAGAGACACTGAAAAACAAGTAAGAGTGAAAACTAGTGAGCTAAAAGAAACTCTGCGAGCTCTTATTGGAGGAGAAAAAAAGTTCAGTGAACTCAAGTAATTCTTAGTTGTCTTATGTTATCTTTTCCAATTTAACTTGTTTCTGTAAATCATCAAAACCTATATGTTTTTGATAATTAACCAAAGCCTCTTTCCTTTTTATTTTTAATCTGACAGGACGCGTAATTTTTCCATCTTTTCTGATATTCAGTGAGTTATCTAAAAATGGTTTTGTTGATTTAATGTTGAAATAAATGAAAAGGAATTTCTCAATTTCTTGAAAAAAAGAAATCATATTTGAAATCAAAGAGATTTCTTTATACATCTTAATCTCAATGAATTTATTTTTGACATCTACTGTGGCTTCACAAGAAAATAATCGATTAATAAATCGAGAAAATAATTTTTTGTCAATCAGAATCCAATAAGGAACACCAAATTTCGTTAAAACTTTTGCTCCTGTAGGCACACCAATTAATCTTAAAATTCTCCCTAACGGTTTATTATTAACCCCAAGATTCATTGTGCCGTATTTGTTAGTAGTACATTTCCTAATTTTTCCTTTTAAACCAAATAAACAAAAGATTTCTGAATTAAACCGTTCTAATTCTTCCACAGAATTTGAAGAATAATCTAATCTTGATTTCGGCTCACCTTGAAGATGACCATCACCCATTAAATCTGCAACAATACCTGCCAATCTAGGGGATGCTCTTATTGGAAACCAACCGTCATATTTAGACAATGCTTTTAACCCGTGCAGCCTAGATTTATAAGTACTGAGAACATTTTCTTTTGTTGCCAAAATTATACTTTTGTTTGAATAACCCATATAATTATGAATCAAAAAGTGCTTTATAAACCTCACGTCGACATGTCCAGTGCTAGAATAGAAAACAATTTAAATAAAGGATTAGTCTTGATTATAAACCCTTCTGGGTTGCTAATGGGAATTTTTTAAGCGTGAGCTTATAAAACCAGAACCGTAGCTCAGACTGGGAGAGCACTACGCTGAAGAAGTCTTCAGGCACGTAGGTGATTGGCTAAGGCGAGGGTCAACCTAACTCCTGGGTTCAAATCCCAGCGGTCCCACTCGCCATTTTTAATCTTCTTATCTAGAATAAATTTATTTTTAATTTGCAAAGCTTGTCAATATGCTTCCAGATATGAAGTTGAACATTATTGTTACAATAAGAGTTATTATTACATATGTGATTGTTGTTCTCAGTAAATTGGTACCGATTAAATATCTTTCACTGAGCTTATCGCTTCCATTTTCTATTCCATTGATTAAAACAGAGAGAATAAATGTTATCTGAACAACATATAGTCCTACAACAATTTGAAAAAAGTATGTTGGTATGCCTGTTCCAAATAATCCCAGCATTGCTGTGCCTGACATCTGCACGTCTCCTGCCTGTGAAGACAAATCAGCAAGCCTGAGAGACAAACTCCCTAATATCTGTGTTATCATGCTTGTAATACCAACAACAATTCCTGCAATTGCAGGTGTCAAAAAGCTTATCTGGCTTCTCATGCTGCTTACAATATCAGCCATCAAGTCTTTTAGCCTTTCATCTACCCTATGCATTTGTTTTATGTATTCTGCAACATTGATTATTGCCTGGCTTGCAATTATTGGTCCTTTTCTGCTGCTTTCAACTAACACTTTCATGCTGCTTTCAATAAGATCTGATGGATAATATGAAAGCGCTCCTCTTTTCTCGTCAAATATTGCCTGCTCAACACTCATGCCCAGCTTAGATATATTTACGCTTACCATTTCAAAGAATTTGCCGCTGAGAGTTCCTTCCATTACTTGTGAAACTTTACCAAAAGCAATTTCTGCAGGCAGACCATCTCCCAAACGATTACCTAACTGAAATAGTGCAGAAGCAAATTCCTGTTCAAGAGCTTTTGCCTGCTCTCTAATTTTTATAACATTCTTGCTTCTGAAATGATAATATGAACCAAAGCCAATTCCAAATGCAAGCACAACAAAAAAGCTTAGCACCATAGCACCTATTCCAAATGGACCAACAAGCCGATCAGTCAATGTTACGCCCTCTACTATTGGATGTCTGTAACCTAAAAAGTAGAAAGTCGCGTCAGGATGAGTTGGACCTGTAATAACTTTAATCCCTTCTGTTGATGTCATTGCAATGTCAAAATTAGGAGCTGCCAAATGCAATAATATGGGGACTGAACCAATTAATAACAAAACAATGAAAATAACAAATGCCACAACACCAGGACTTATTCTGATTTCTGAACCGCCAATAGGTATGATTATGTTTCTGTATTTTCTAATTTCTTTATTGGTTTCAGAAATATCACTCTCACCATAACCTGTTGGTCTCGTCGATAAAATGTTTCTCGCCAGATAATAAACAATGATTGGCAGCACAACGTTATAAAGCATAAATAAATGATACCATTTAACTTCAGGCATAAAACTAACCATCAATGGAAGTATAACCAAACCAAGAATTGGCAGAATTATTCCAAGCATGTGCAAAGCAGTCAAAGGTCCTTTTAGATTGTGTGCATAATGCAGCATTTTTTCATAAGTTTCTTCAAGAATAACACTTAGTGATTTGTCAAGAGCCCCTAATCTTCTGCCTTCTGTGGTTTCATAAAGCGAAGATTCAATCAAATGCATACTTTCAATAAACTCCATGTTATACTTTCGCCAGGTCTGGAGATAATCATCAAGGCTTTCTTTTAATGAATCAAATGTATCAGATTCAATATCCCACAGAACTTTTTTAAGATCCAGAGAAAGCGGTGGAGTTAAGTGCTCTGTTGCAAAACTTAAAGCTCTTTCCAAATTGCTGGTGTGCCTCATATATGTAACAATATAAAAAACACAAAGAACCATTTGATTGCTGGCTTTCATTCTCCAGTTATTTGCTAAAAAGAAAGGCAGCTTTTGCAATGGAATAATAATTCCAAGTGCTGCAAAAAGAGCAAAAAGAACAAAAAACATGCTTCCAGCACCCTCGATAATAAGAGAAGGAATAACATATGTTAAAAAAATTATTCCAAGAGCCAAAACCATAGGCGCGACCATAGAAAAACTTGTTACACCTGTCGGCGTGACTCCAAGGTGGCATATCTTGATGGCTTCTTCAAGCTCAGGAATCTTTTTTTTATCAGGAGCAACCTTAAGGACTTTTTCAGACCAGTTGCACATTTTTTCATAGAGATTAAGACGGTGCGGCATGTTTTCTTTTTTAAATTCAGAATATTCGCTTGAGGTTAATGGCTGTTCATCATCAGAAGCAGTTCTTTTTCCTGCTTCTTTCTCTGCAAAGCCTTTATTGAGTTTTTTTTCATACTTACTTCTTAACTCATCCAAAGTGTCCTTTTTTTCTACCATGCTCTCTTCAAAAAGCTAAAAATTACTCTATGTTTCATTAAGATTTATTAGCTCTTTGTTTTTTAACCTCTTTTTTTAGCCATTCATTCCATTCAAAAAATATTCTGTCAGAATCAATTTTTCCTGTTTTCTTTTTAACCTTGTCATTAATTTTATGAAAATGGTCATTACAGTTGATAACAAATTTTGCTTCAAGCAAATCCATATTTTTCTCAATTTCTGCTGTTTTTACAATTTCTTCTTTTATCTTGGCTCTGAGCAAAACATTTTCCCAGACAGCATCCCAGTTGCCAGCCCAATCCTTAACATTGCCTGCAATAGCCTTCAAGATATCACTATCTCCATTAATCAATTCATCTGTCGGCTCAAGCTCGTCTGTTTTTGAATTATACTTCATCAGGTCAACAAAACCGTGCTCTCTGAGAGGATCATCTTCCCATTCTTTTCTTACTTCTGTTATTTGAGTAACTCGCCTCCATTTATGCAGGCCGTCAGAACTTCTTATTGGATTCGCAACAATGATTATGTCAGTTGCTTTGAAACTAGTTCTTGGCACTCCAAGGTCATTGACAACCCTGTCAAAAACACCATATGGACTGTCGCCGTGAATAGTACCTGCAACAACATTTGCAAGAGCACCAACTCTCATTGCCTCGTAAAGAGCAGCTGCTTCCGTATTATGAAGTAGAATACCGCCAAATCCACCAATAAATCGTTGAGTAGATTTTACTTCTAAATCATAAACATACTCTGGTTTAGGAAGATCTATCCATTCAATTGATTTAACTTTATCAATAAAAAAATCGCCATGAGCAAAATCATAGATTTCATCAGTGCATTTCACTTCTTCAGTAATTCTTTTTAAATAATCTTTTGAGCAACATTTTGTTCTTTGAAGATGTCTGTATTTTCTTGGCAATTTAAGATGTTTTTCTAACTCAATTGAATCAAATCTAACAGAATCATCTTCGCTATGAGAGAAGGATTTAGCTATAAGTTCAGGGTTTTTATGTGTAAAACCTACATTTTGAATGAAATGTTCACAGTATTTTCTTTGTTTTATCTCAGCAATATAAATGGTTTTATGAGTTTCTAGTTTAGGTCTCTGCGAATGCAATCTGCAAACAATCCCTAAGGACAACAACAAATAAGAAACATCTTCGACAAGTTTTTTAGATGTAGAAAAATATCTAATAAGGTTCCCTGATCTTTTAGAACATGATATTGAACCGTCTCCACTGTACATCCCTTGTAATAAAGCACAAATTTTTTTTTCATTAAGACCATTCACAAACTCAGGAATTCTTTTATATAAACTGGTTTTACCACAACCTATTTTAATTAAGAGATCTGAGAGAGGTTTAGAACTAATAAGCATCTGTATTGATGTCCCTAAACCTTTAATTTTCCTTTTTGAAACTTTCAAACTAAGTTCTTTTATGCAGGTATTTGTGACATCAGCTATTATTTTTGGTTTTGAGTTTGTAATCTGCACACATCCTCTTGATATGTTTCCTTCTGAAAGATAATAACCAATAAATCTCATAACATTCTCATTAATTGGGAATTTAGCAGGAATACTATTCGAAGTTCCTCTTTTAATTCTTAAATTATCAAGTTCATATTTGATTTTAGCTTTTTCCATTAATTTCAAGAAATATTTTATAGGAATTCTTGTTTTCTGGGTTGATAATAAATATCTATAAATATCTGAAACATCACATATTTTACTAGCAGTTCTCCAACCTAGAACTTTTATTGCCTTTCTAATATAAGGCTCTGCATTTTCAAGTCTATAATCTTTTTTAAATAATTCCAACAAATTGATGTAATTAATATCATTAAAATCATTTGGCAATTTAGAAGGAATAATCACAGGATTGCCTATGTTTAATTTATCTGTATCTATAGCACATATCTTAAAATTAACATGAGTAAATATGCTATGATCTGGAGTTACAATAACTTCTCTTCCTGATTTGGTAGTAAGTTTAATTAACTGACGTCGTTTAGGATGCTTTACAAATCCTGTAAGTTTTTTTAATTTCATTTTTCCTTGCTCATCCAAAGTTGGAAGGAAAATGGAATTAAGATTTTCATTCTCAAGGAATTTTATAGCAATCCTCTTAGTCTGTCCATTATCAACAACTACAACCTCTTGATCTCCTCTTAGAGAACTTCTGACTTCTCCAACAATCAATGCAGAATCTCCAAGCCTAAGAGTTGTTCTAATACCTTCGTCAGCAGGAACTTCTGCTGTTCCTTTTGAAAGCGCAGACGCAACTTTCATTGACTGAATATTATAACCAAGGTTTCGCAGGCCTTCATTAGGCAGTTCAAGAGTATCTTCAATTGTTATAATTCTACAACGACGCATAATCTCTATCATGACACTTCCTAATACACTTGTCTTACCTGCGCTTCTTGTTCCTGCAACAAGCAGGGTTCGGTTTCCATCAACCAGAAAACTAATCAAGCCTGCTGCAAGAGGATTAATCATCTTATTATGGATAAACAAAGGCAGAGTCCAAGGCTTGTCCCTGTGGCGTCTGAATGCATAAGCAATTCCAAATGGATTCAGAGGAGGAGCAATAACACCTACTCTTGCTCTTGCAATTCCTGGAATTGATATTTCCGTATCAAGCACAGGGTTAGCTTCATCTAAAGGACGGCCGCTAATCATTCTAAGCTTTGAAGCCCAGCTATCTGCATCACTTACACTAGGAATAATATTTGTCTTGCAGTCACCAAATTCACCATGAACAATAAAAAGAGGACTCTGACCAGAAGGACTGTTAAAAGTAATGTCCTGAATCTGAGGATCTTCAAGCAAAACTTCTATAAGACCAAACCCGACAGTATATCTAATAAGAATCATTGTCAGTTCTTTAAGTTCAGTCTCTGTAAGTTTAACTCCGCGATAATTTGATAATTCTTCAAGCAAATCATATCCTACATTGTAGAATACTTCTCTCATTCTCTCAGGGTCAACAAATTCTTGTTTTGTTGGTTTATGTTCTGCAATAATATTTCTAGCCAGGTCAAGAAGTTCATAATGCTCTTCTTTTAGCTTGAATTCTGGCGGAGTGACATGATAAAGATACTGAACATTATCATCTAGTTCAAAAATAACAACTTCAACATCCCTGATATTATAGTTATCTAATTCAGTTGCTCCTTTAGGATAAGTAGCCATGAGTTTTGTGAACATAAAATCTGGCTTTATTGTAGGAGAAAAAATATTACTGTAAATTTCTCTTTCAAAAGGTTTGTGTCCTGGAAGGAATGGCATGGCGATTGTGATGAGCCTTGTCTTGTCTAGCTCCTCAAGAAGATATGTCAATAGCTTGATGTAAAGCTTGTGGGCTTGAGCTGATGCTCCGGGTTCTTTTTCAAGCAAAATCTTTTCATGCCTCAGCAGTCTTCTTAACTCAATATAACATGTCAAAGGGTCTTTTTTAAAGATATCAAATATTAAATTATGAATCTGATTGTAAATTCTGTCCACAAATCGCGGAGAGGTTTTTACACTAATTGATTCATAACTAAACAAGTCTTTTTTCTTGATAAGTCTATTGTAAAGAATAGCTATTTCCATCAAGATTCTTGTCTGGGCATAATCATATTCATAATCACGTTTTTGCAGAAAAACAATCTTGGTCGTGGCTTTGTTTTCAATAAGCCGGTCTATGGTAAAAGACATAAGGCTGGGATTATCCTCTATTGAAGGAACTGTTGTAAGCTGTTCACAGTCAATCTTCAGAATAGCCTCTTCGCCTTCCCTGATTAACTCGTGAGGAAGACCACCTTTATCTTTATCAAAAAGCAACTAATTCCACCTCTTTTTTCCCCATATTTATAGCATAAGCTAACTAGAATGAAATACGCCAATAAAGGTATATAAATCTTTCTGATAAGAAAGATTTATGCTCAAAAATCGTGATTTTTGTTGTATAAATCTTTTGTTAATAATTGGGAATATCGAGAAAAGATAATTAATAATTAAAAAATTCCAAAACTATTAAATACTATTATAATTAAACAATAATTGTCATGGTTGAACCAACCTTATTTCCAAGAGAGGTGAGTCCTGAAAAGCATATCAAAAAGCAGTCTGCAGATGCAGACTTGTTTGGCAGGATTTCTAAGACTGTTAACAGTGTAGCTGCAAATCTCAGGATTCTGGAAGAAAGATATTCTACTCTCAGAAGCAAGAGCCAAGTTTCAGAGCAAAATATTATTGAACTTGAAAAAGAGCTCAGCACAGACATTAAGTCAATTTCAGAAGATGTTGTTGATTTAAAACGCGAAGTAAATGATGTCAAAGACAAGATTAGGCTTATAAGCAATGAGATAAAAAATCTTGCAAATAAAAATGATTTTAAGGTAATTGAACGTTATCTTGACATGTGGCAGCCAATGAATTTCGTCACAAGAGCTGAGATAAACAAGTTGTTAGCAGAAAAACAAGGGAAAAAACCTGATTAATCTTAATAACAACATAAAATTTATATAGTATGCTTTATAAGAATCAATTAAAGAAAAAACAAAAGAGGTGCATGTATTGTTTAATAAACAAACAGATCTGCCAATTGACCAGGTTAGGGCTATGCAAGCCAAAGGATATGATAATAACCAGATAGTTCAGGCTTTGCAAAGAAATGGTTATTCTTCTACTCAAATTTTTGATGCATTAAACCAGTCAGATATGGCTTCAGGAGCACCAGGTGGACAGACTCCTCCAAGTTTTGCAGGAGCACCCATAGGTCAAGATTCAAATCCGGGAATGGGTCCTCAATATGCGCAAGATTATGGTAATGCAGGCGGCGGCGCCAGCAATGAAGAGATTGAAGAGCTTGTAGAAAGTATTATTGAGGAAAAGTGGAATGATCTTGTCAAGGATATTAACAAAATTGTGGAATGGAAAAATGATATTGAAATCAAAGTCACCAAGCTAGAGCAGAGTTTTGATAATTTAAAAGATGAATTTGACAAGGTTCATCAGGCAATTATTGGAAAAATCGGTGAATATGACAAAAACATTCTTGAAGTTGGTGCTGAAGTCAGAGCCATGGAAAAAGTTTTCTCAAAAGTTCTGCCTGTTTTTACAGAAAATGTTCATGAACTCAGTAAAGTCACTGATGCTATGACTAAATCTAGACCAAAATAATTGAAAAAAGAAGTTCTTTTTCTATCCAGGAGGTATAGACGGTTTTGTCAAGAAAATAATAGATATTCCTGCAATTAAAAAGACAAATAATAATCCTAATACTTTGGGATGTCTGAGTGTGGATATCACATTTGTTGACCAGCTGTCTGTGGCTGTGCTGCTGGTTCCTGGAGTTGCAGGCTGCAATTGTGTTCCTGTTTCTCCTGTATAATCTATACCTGGCTGAATGTCAGGGCTTTCAATGCCTTGCCCCTGCTCCAGCAAACCTTGTCCTAGATTTGTTCCCAATGCAACTACAAGCACCAAAACAATCATAATAATGAGCCAGGGATAAACATTCGGATCTTTAATCAAATCAAACATGTGTTTTTCTTGAGCACCAAACATCCGTATAAAAAACATTGTGAAAAATAAAAATATCATAATTACCATGAACCAAGGCACCATAAAACTCACAATATTTACTGCCATTTTTGACACTAAAAAGAAAAGTGCAACAACAGCCGCTATAATTGCATGCAGACCTGTTTTGCCGGCACCAAATGCTTTTATAAATTCCAGCATTCCAAACAAGACAAGAAATATTAGTAAAACTACAAAGATGGATTGAAAATGTCCCATTAAGCTTATATCAAGGAAACTTGCCATTTTTCATAAAAAAATAATTAAAATATAAAAGTATAAAATAAAAAAAATTTTCGTTTTTACTTGCTGTCTTTTTTCTTCATGGCTTCGCCAATACCATCCCAGAACTTTCCAAAGCCTTTTTCTTTGTCAGAGTCTTTTTTATCCTCTTTTGTAATAAAGGCAATTATGATTCCAAAGACAAGAATCATCACTATTAATGCTTGGAGTTCTGGATTCTGTAAAAATATAAGCCATTGAGGCATTGTATACCATCCAATTGCTGAACCAAAAATAGCAACCACAGCCACTACTGCAAACACAATAACCCATGTTGCCAAAGGAGTACCTGCAACGTCAATTTCATTTCCAAACACACCAATGATTAACAACAGCATGACTATAGCTACAACTATTATGGATACTTGCGGCAGAGCCCTGTTTATGATTTCAACAGGATCGAAATTAAAAGGATATCTTCCTACAACATGAGGGATAACTACTGCCAATGCCATTACAAGCGAAACAATAACATTGTATTGCTTCTTGCCGTCACCTAATATCTTTGTCTTTTGCAAAGTTGCAAATACTATTGTAAATACAAGAACAAATGGCAATAAAACGTCTGTTACGCCCCAGGCGTCAAGGGATACGATAAAGTTTTGGAAAAACATTTTCAATCAGCCTCCTTTATTTGTTTATTAATTGTTACAACACCTATTTATAGGTTTGCATAAATTTGTTTTTTTTTACTGTTTTTATTATTAATTGTTTTAAAAATTAATTGATTTAATCGCTAGTTTCAGCCTTATCTTTTTTTGCAAATCCTCCTGTTACATATACTATAAAGAGCACAATGACTCCTATAAGGACGATCGACGACACCACTATTGTATCAAATTTGAAAAATAATTGTTCATAAAGCACTTGCAGCCAGCCCAGCGCATTCAGGAAAATAAGCACAATGCCTATGAACATGATTATCATGAAAAAGGTTTTCCATTTTTTTTCAAGATGAAATTCATCCTTTCCAGAGTGAAAACTTCCTGCCAATAACAAGAAACAAATGGAAAGCAACAATAGTAAAACAGTATGCGCCAAAACTTCATTAATTATTGCGACAAGACGTGTGGAGGCTATAACAAAGAATGCAACTACAAACGCAGTCATACCATTAAGATTTTTTTTTGTAAGATCGCCTTTACCTTCAAACCTCTCAGTTCCAAAAATCTTGGTTTTTTCAAGTATTGCATATACAAGAGTAAATACTAGTAAGAAAGGAAGAACTACATCATATACTCCAATCTTATCAAAAAAACCCAAGGTCTCTCTGAAAACTGAGGGCTCTGCAGGTACTACCATACTGCCTATTCTGAATGTGTACCTATTTAAAGGTTTCGTTCTCTAGGGAACCGTCCAGAATCTCTTGAAAACTAAAATAATGTTATGGGCTATTGCTCGGCAATAGGCCTCTGCCCTTTGGGCAGAGATCTTGTGGCTAGCGATGCTAGCCCCAAATTTAGTTTTAATGGCTTTGAAAATAGATT
>JAHJQO010000030.1 GCA_018819305.1 Nanobdellota archaeon | reverse complement strand
ATTGTCTACTTAATGAAGGATGCGTCACCCCCACCACATCAAGCATTAGGGTATGCAAATCTTGTCGACGGTGATGTGGTAAGGGTTGGCTCCCTCGGAGTGTCGCATAGCATCATTCATTCGCAAAGATGACAATGTCTGTTATAACCACTCTAAAATGGAAATATTTTTATAATGACCAGCATTATTGTGTGGCTGGGGTGGTAAATATGGTAGATTCCAAAGAAAAAGAACCTGAAAAAGATTCTTATAAAGCAGTACAAGCAGAATTTAAAAATAAAAATGCGTTTTCTAGATTTTTTAGCAAAGTACAACCAATGTCAGCAGGCACTACATTAGATTCTAAGTATGAAATTGGTTCTAGAAAATTTAGAAAAGGTCTTGTGGCTTTAGTAGCTGTCTTTGGATTGGCAGTTGGTTTAGACCAAGTTGCAAATCAAGGTAAATTTTTATCTAGCTTAACAGGCGGCGGAGAGCACAGAGTTGAGCAAGTAATACCCTCTTATTTTGGAGAAATAGATTATGCATCAAAGGATTATTTCTCATTAAAAGGAGATGACCTGACTTACATGGTTGGGCCTGAAATAGATGGGACGAGTCTTGTTGGAAAAATTGTAAATATGACAGGCAATCCTCTCATGGGAAGCACTGATTTTATTGGTGTGAATGAACTGAAACTTCAGGGAGAAGATGCTGTAGCATATACAAAATCATTGGGTATAACTTATACGGACCCTAAACTAAACATTGACAAGCTGACTTATCAGAACTTGAGTAATATGGCTTACAATATGAAGACAGGTTGGGAACAGGAAGGTCTTGAAAACATTGCTGTTATTGGAAATCTTATTGACAGGGATGGTCAGCAATTAATACAAGTAATCCAAGATGATAATGTTGTTGGGCAAATTAGACTGGCTGAAACAAACGATTACATAAATTTCAAGCTTCAGGAACTAGGTGATATGCCTGCGAAATTTTATCTTCAAAAAGGAGATACTGTTGACTGGAGCACAGACGGCAAAACAGACAGAAGAACAACTAAGGATTTATTCTATGCAACTATACAAAGTTTTGATATGATAGATCCAACAACAGAATAAATTTTTTTAATTTTTTTAATTTTTGATTAAGTGCTCAAAACTTTAGTTTTGGCACTCAAAAACTTTGTTTTTGTTGATTCAAAAATATTTAATTTTTGTTTTTCTTTAATTCAATATTTGGAAGGTGAAACAATGGAATTAACAGATCAAATAAATAATGTTGACCAGGAAATTGCAGATATTGTTAACAAACTTGAATCTCTTCAGGTTGAGGAATTTGATGGTCCGAGACATAAGGAAGCTATAGCTTTACTGGATAATTTAGTTGAGCTTGCTTATAGACATACTGGTCGTGTTGGAGTATATATTGATGATATAAGGGAATGCACAAATGGACTTTTTGAGTGGTATAAAGAACATGATCAATCTGACTGGGAAGCGAATGTCAGAGTGGCGAATATCTTTTCAAAATACAATCTTAGCAAAAAATAGTAAGGTGGCATATGAGTAATATTTTCTCAGTTTTTTCAGGAACAGGAAGTTATATACCTAAAGTTGTTGTTAAGAATGAGGATTTTCTTAAGCATACTTTTTATGATTCTGATGGTGAACGAATCAAGCATTCTAAAGATGAATATACTGCAGATGAGGGATGGAAGAAAAAAGGAGAACCAAAATCCACAAAGCAAGTTATAGATAAATTTGAGGAAACAACAAGAGGAAAAGAAAGAAGATATGTGACAGATGACCTTGTGACTTCTGATATTGGTTTTTTTGCAGCAAAAGATGCTTTAATTTCATCTGGCATTGACAAAGAAAGTCTTGATTATATTATCTTTGCTCATAATTTTGGAGATGTAAGAGCAGATAACAAACGTTCTGATTTTGTTCCAACTCTGGCAGCAAGAGTAAAGCATATGTTGGAGATACACAATCCTAAAACCATTGCTTATGATTTGCCTTTTGGATGTCCTGGCTGGCTGCAGGGAGTTATACAAGCAGATTATTATATTAAATCAGGCGATGCAAAAAGAATTATGGTTGTTGGTGCAGAAACTCTTTCCAGAGTTTACGACCCTTTTGACATGGACTGCATGCTCTATGCTGACGGAGCAGGAGCCACAATTCTTGAAGCTATGATAAGTGATTTTCCTGTTGGAATTCTTGCTCATGCAGCAAGGTCAGATACTATTGAACATGCACATATGTTGTGGATGGATAAATCATATAATCCTGATTACAAAGGAGATGAAATATTTCTTAAGATGTATGGGAATAAGCTGTATAAATATGCATTAAGAACAGTGCCTTTGGTTGTTAAGGAGAGCCTTGACAAAGCAGGACTAACTCTTGATGAGGTAGATAAAGTTTTAATTCATCAGGCAAATGCAAAAATGGATGATGCAATTTTGGAAAGATTGTTTCATTTGTATGGTAAAAAAGCAGATGAAATACCAGAACGTATGATGCCTTTGACAATACCCTGGCTTGGGAATAGTTCAGTAGCTACTATCCCGACATTGCTTGATATGATAATGAAAAAAGAGCTTACTAAGTATAGCTTAAAAACAGGAGATATTGTTGTGTTTGCATCTGTGGGTGCAGGCATGAATATTAATTCAGTTGTTTACAGAATGCCGTGAATTTGAATCCATAGAATCTATACATATAATCTATATATTCACAGTATAATGAAAATAATCATCCCATGGGTTTTCTAATTCCATCATCTGCTTGAGAGATAGTTTTTCAAAATACTTTCTAAATGGTCTCATGGAATTGCCATGCGCAGAAATAGCAACATTAACTTTGTTTCTTTTCATGAAAGTAATCAGCTCATTAATAAAGCTTGTAACTCTTTTCTCAACCATCTTGATGCTCTCGCCACCTGGAGGTGATGTGTCATGAGAGCGATGCCAGATTTCAAACTGCTTTTTGCCATACTTTTCAATAATAGTATTGTGCTTTTTTCCAGCGAGCCTGCCATAACTCCTCTCAATCATTTTGTCATTTGTGATAATAATTTTGCATTCAGGATGATACTTGAGTACTTCTTTTAGAGTATCTTTTGAACGCGACAGCCTGGTCTGAAAAGCAACTTCAAACTTCTTGTTCTTGAGCTTTTGAGCAACCTTTCGGGCATCAGTTATTCCTCTGCGTGTAAGCATGGAATCTTTCCATCCTGTGAAGATATGGTCTCTGTTATAATAAGTTTGGCCATGCCTGAAAAGATAGATGTTGAGCTTCATGAATACCCCCCATCGACTTTAAGAATGCTTCCAGTTATAAAACTGGCATCATCTGAAGATAAAAATAATATTGTTTTTGCAATCTCTTCTGGTTTGGCAAAGCGTTTAAGATAAATTCTTTTAGTCTCTTCTTCAATGAACTCTTTTGTAAGATCTTTGTTCATATCAGTATCAACCCATCCTGGAGCAACAGAATTTACCCTTATTTTCGGAGCCAATGCTATTGCCAAATCTTTTGTCAAGATAATGGCCCCTGCTTTGGTAACATCATAATCAATTGAATCCGGATTAAAGCAATCAATTCCATTAGTAGATGAAACAATAACAATACTGCCTCCTTTCTTTTCCATATGTGGTATTGCATATTTGGAACATAAGAAAATACCTGTGAGATTAACATCAATTGTTCTTTTCCACTGTTCTAAACTTCTTTCTTTTAAAGGAACATCATAAACAATACCTGCATTATTAACCAGAACATCAATATGCCCAAATTTTTTTATTACTTCATTAATCATATTTTTTACATCTTTTTCTTTCGAAACATCACATCTAATAGCAAACGCATCAGAGCCAAGCTTTTTTATCTTATTAACAACATCTTGAGCTTTATCTTTTGAGTTCACATAATTAACTGCTACTTTAGCACCTTCTTGAGCAAACAATAAAGCAGTTGCTCTTCCAATTCCCCTGCTTGAACCTGTGATTAGAACAACTTTGTCTTTGAATCTCATACAAATATGTTTAGAATTAATAGTATAAAAAGTTATTGCTATTTTTTTTAATTTCCTCAAGTTTTTTATTCAGATTCTCAATTAAATCATTAAGGGTTCCTGATATCTTATCTGGAATTTCATCCCATTCCTGAGTAAACCTCGCCAGCCTTTCTTCAATATCATCCCTTATAGTATCATACGCTTTCCAATCCTCCTTAGAATCTGTATCCTTATATTTATCCTGTGCTTTTTTTAATTCCTTAAGAAGAGGCTCCATTGTGTTTTTATATTCAAGAGATGTTTTCTCAATAATCCCAGGATAAGCATCCATTGTTTTTAATCCCTGATAAATAAGTCCTTCTAGTTCCTTGTATTGCTTTTCATCCAGCTTCTTTTCATAAGCATCAAGTGTAAGGGTTGTAAACAATAATGCCATTCCTCTGAAACTTTTATAGACTTCACTAAACATGTCATTGGTTGACATGTCAATGCTGTTATTAACCCTTTTCTCCAAGGTATAATCAACCTGCACAATCTCTTCTTTCTTCTTAACCTGCTCTTGTACTTCTTGTGCTCCTAACCCAGGTACATATAATCCAAGAACTCCAATGCTACTCAGAATAACAGCAGTCTTTGCAATCAAAGGATGCTTTTGATAAAAAGTGTTTTTTTGATAAGTCATGTATTCACCTTATGAGAATAAGAAGTAGTTGCGTATATTTAATATTTCTTATTTCAAAACCTTGCCAGCATAAATCAATTCAATAGCTTTTTTGCATGTTTCTTCAAGTGTTGAACATATTGAAACATCAGGGCAGTCTTGTGAGAATCTCCGTCTAATGTATCTTGCGCCTGTGAATCCTTCTTCAATTCCAACTACGAGATTCGCGCCTTTGTCTTCATGTTCTTTTTTCCATTCAAATAATTCTGCTCTTGATGTCTGTGCATATGCTCTATCGCATTTGTGTTTTATTTGTTTTTTTTAGTAAAGCATGTCTTTCATTAAGTCACTTTCAATTCAGTCAATAATTTTCACATCATCTCCAATATCTTCAAATTCAACATTAATATCATCCTCATCAATTATTTTTCCATTTTTGCAAATTATTCTTTCTTTCATATGTACCACCCCGAACCATACTTGTTTGCATGGAAAATATTAATATTTGACCACTTTAAATTATAGGCTTTCTTTCAAAACCAACTATGGATTATTAACATATGATATGATGTGCATAAGATACATTAGCCTCCACAGCAACTTGCGCCTCCGCCAGCGCCTCCGCAGGAGCTACCACCACAACCGCAACCGCCTCCAGTTCCAGCTGGAGCTGGGGCCTGAGCTTCTGTTACAGCTATCTGGCTGACAGCAGCAGATTCTTCTAAAACAGTTGCAGGATATTCACCAAAAACTTCTAATGAAAGCATTTCCTGCTTTGAAGTTTTTGCAGGATCATAAAACACATCAAAATTATTTGGGAAACTATATTTTATTCCTGCAACACCATCAATTGTCTTTAATTCCTGTGATATGAGTGGTGCGTGGCCTGGGCAAGGAATTTTAACCTTGAGCTTTATTGATGAGAATGAACTTTCATCAACATCAGATGCAATAACCCCTCCTGTTGGTGTGGGGTTTGCAATGCTTACATTTGCCAGGAGGGGAAATATTACCATGAAAAGCACAAGATTAATTGCAATGGTAGAACCATACATGGTTGTAAGATACTTCCATTTTCTTTTTATGCCTGCCCAAGACATGAAACCATTCTTGTTTAGGTATATGATTGAAGATAATGTTGCAAAAATCAGCGATATCAGTATTAATATATAGAAGAAATTTCTGTGCATAAGCAAAGGCCTGAAGAATTGCATGAGCACTGTCACTCCTAGTACTGCGCCGATAATAAATGCAATGCAGCCAATGTGAGGGATTAAGCCATAGGCAATTCCTTGTAATATATTCTTATGTTTTTTCTCTGGCTTTCTGCCATCCACACTGTAACCTGTAGCTAAAATTTCTGACTTAATACCTTTTAAGCTTACCTTGTCATGATTGTATTTTACAAAAACTTTGTTTTCCATTAAACTTACTTTTGCGCTTTGAACACCTTCAATAGAGTTAAGCTTGGATTCAATTTTTCCAACGCAGTTTTTGCATGTCATTCCTTTGATTGGAATGATCTCTTCTTGCAATTTTGTTTTGTTATCATTTGATTTGCTCATTTTGTTCCTCCAGTTGTTCTCCATGTTCTCCTCTGAAAACCACCTTTTTAGAAATATGAATATGTGAAACACCTTATAAGGACATGTATGAAACTAGTTACGCCGCAGATTTTTGCGAAAAATCCGTCAAAAACAAAGTTTTTGTGGGTCCAAAAATCTATGATTTTTGAGACCTGGTAAAAAGCACGTCAGTACAACTAAAGTTAAAACACACTTTAGTTGTACGTAGTATATTTAGAATTAAATTCTGAAACTTTCAACTTGTTCTCTGGTGAGCAGTTTCACAAGAATATCTTTAGAAAGCTTTTTTTTGCCGTACATAACAAGAACTTCTTTTTCTTTTGCATCAGAATGAGTTGCAGTTAGTTCAGCAGCGAGTTTCACTGCTTTTTTATCTGCTTTGCCTTGAAGTAGGGTTGTTGGTCCCATGTGCTCTTTGGTTTCAAAAACCAAATCTGATTTGTTTTTTAGTTTCAGAAGCTGTTTATTTTCAAATTCATCTCTTCCAACAATAATCTTGTTTTTTCCAAGCCTGAAATGCCTTCCGAGTTTTAGCAAAGTTATATCTTTAATTTTTATTCTTTTATTAAATTTAAGAAGGTCTTTTAATTTTCGTGAATAATCTTTTTCAGTAAGCCTGCATCCAGAGCCTCCGCACATAAAACCATCCATCTTGTATTTTTTAGCCAAGTCAAGCTGAGGAGTTCTTGTTCTTCCCTGAAAACTAAGGAACTTTTCTCTGTCGACCCAGGCTTTTTTCTCAGCTTCAGTAGGTTCAAGCAGACCGGCGCAGAGTGGTCTGACAAGTTTTCCTTTAAGACCTGCATTTTTTTCTATTTGCATCAAGGTCTGGTAATGCTGAGACATTGGTCTCTGCCCAACAACTTCGCCAGTAAATATAAATTTCGCACCAATTTTTTTTGCATATTGTTTTGCTTTCTTGAGAATGAATATTTTGCAGTCGACACAAGGATTCATGTTTTTTCCATAGCCATATTTTGGCTTTCTAACCAGACGCAGGTATTCTTTTCCTTTGTTCATAAGCTTGACTTCTACACCCAGTTGTTTTGCCAAGCCAGGGATTGAACATCCTTCGTTTACACAAGTGCAGAAAGGTCCTACAAAGTTCAGAGCAACAACATCAATTCCCTGCTCCTGAACAAGTTTGATAGCTAAGGCAGAATCAAGGCCACCTGAGAATAATCCAACTGCTTTGATTTTTTTATTTTCCATTTTACTCATAGAACTTCATGATTCATGATTTAGTGATTGAGAATAACAACATTGGTCATGCCGCGTCTTTTTCTTTCAAGAATATTTTTTCCTTCCAGCTTGTCAAGAATCCTTGTGACTTTGACTTTTGTAAAGCCTGACTTGTCAACCAGGTCTGACTGGAAAATTGTTCCTTCTGCTTCAATGATGGTTTCAAGAACTTTTTTCTCATCCTCATTCAGGTCTTTCATAACATCTTTGAAGTTTTCTTTTGTAATGTTTTTTGGCTTGACCTGTTCTTTTACAGTCTTTACTTTGGTTATGACTTCTTTTTCCCTTCCAAAAAAAACCAAATAAAGTCCGACAAGAATAACAAACACCATTATTCCAATGCCAACATTGGTCTGGAAGTTAATAGTGCCCCACATCGGACAGCTGAGCCCATGAGAACAGGAAGTGCTGACAATGGATGTCATGGCTCTGTTGAATGAAAAAATAATAAATCCAATTAGAATGGCAATGCCAATAATTATCAAGCCAACTGTTTTATTTCTCATAATTTAACTATAGAAAAAATTTCTTTTTTTAAAGTTTCTTGTTTTGACTATTTTTTCATAACCTCTTCAATGATTGCATTAGCATCAATTTTGTATTTTGCCCTCAGTTGTTCAGGTTTTCCAGAGCGTGGAAGGTGCTTGATATAAAGATGCCTTACGGGTCCAAGCACAACTGATACTACGCTGCCAATTCCATTTGAGTAATGGTCTTCAACTACAATGACTTTGTTTTTGCAATCTTTTGCATTCATTTGCAGAGCAGTCTCATCAACAGGCTTGATACAGTAAAGATCAATAACCCGGATGTTGATTTTCTTTTTTTGCAATGCTTCATAAGCTTTCAGAGCTTCATGCACAGTAACACCTGCGCCAATAACAAGAGCCTTGTCTTTTTTGCTTTTTTTCAGAACTTTCAAGCCGCTGATTTCAAATTTTTCTTTTTCATCATAAAGAACAGGAGTTTTTTCCCTTGTAGTGCGCATATATGTTATTCCTCTATGCTTGGCCATTTCCCTGACAAGAATTTCAGTTGAAACAGCGTCTGATGGATAAAAAATAACAGAGTCAGGCATTGCAAGGAACATTGACAAATCTTCTAATCCCATTTGCGAAGGACCGTCTTCTCCAATACTCACACCAGCATGAGAACCAACAATCTTAATGTTAGCATCTGAGTATTGAGCCATTCTTATAAAATCATAAGCTCTTGTGAGAAAAGCTCCAAAGGTTGCAGTGAATGGGATAAAGCCGAGAGCTGAGAATCCTATTGTTGCGCCTATCATGTTTTGCTCTGCAATAAACATTTCAAAACTCCTGTCTGGGAATTCTTTGAAAAATCTTTCTGTCATGGTTGAGTTTTTCACATCACCATCAAGCACAACGATATTTTTATTCTTTTTTCCAAGCTGCACAAGGGCGCTGCCAAAAGCAGTTCTTGTAGCAATCATTTCACCTGGTGTGTATTTTGTAATTTCAAAATCATTATATATAACCTTGGGAAGTTTTTTTTCCTGTACTTTGGATTCCAAATTGATTTTTGATTCTCCTATTTCTTCCAGAGCTTTTTTCAGCAAATCCTTTGGCAAAGCTTTTCCATGCCAGCCCTCTTCATCCTCAAGAAAAGAAACTCCTCTGCCTTTGAAAGTCTTTGCAAGAATTGCATAAGGTTTGCTGCTGCTTTTTGCTTTTTTCAATGAGTTTAGAACTTCTTTTACTTTGTGACCATTAATTATTTCTGCATCCCAGCCAAAAGCCTCAAACTTGCTCTTATATATATTCATGTCATGGCCATGCATTGTAGGGCCTGACTGCGCCAGACGGTTTACATCAACAATTGCGCAGAGATTGTTAAGATTGTAATGAGCAGCGCTGTTTGCAGCTTCCCAAACAGAACCCTCTGCTATTTCTCCATCACCCATAACAACATAAGTCCTGCCATCGTTGCTCTGCAGTTTTTTTGCAAGAGCCATGCCAACACCAACACTCAAACCCTGGCCCAAACTTCCAGTTGCTGCTTTGACCATGTACATTCTTGGAGTTGGGTGCCCTTCCAGAACACTATCAAACTTTCGCAGGTTTTTCAAATCAGCAGGATTAACAATTCCTGCTTCTGCATAAGCAGCCCAAAGAATAGGAGCTGCATGCCCTTTGGAAAGAATAAACTCATCATCTTTTTCCATCTCAGAAAAAAACAAGCAGCTCATGATTTCAGCCATTGACATGCAAGTAGTCGGGTGGCCTGAGCCTGCAGCTGTTGTTGATTCTAAAGAATGAATTCTTAATTTGTTAGCCATTAGTTCTAATTCTTTGATATGGGTCATGGTGATTACCTCTTATTATTTTTTTCATGGATTTATAATATATTTATGGAAGAACAAGCATATATATGTTTTATGCTTTGGATTTACTATTTTAGACTACTTATTAGTGGTTACAAAATCGATAGTTTTTTAAATGATAAAGACCACTATATCGTGTATGAAGCATCTAATAGGTTCAAAATACCAGGAAACCAAAAACAATCTGAGAGAAAAAATAAGACAAGGTAAAATATCTCCTATGGATGTTCCTTTGGCAGAACAATTCAAAGACCATGCATGTTATTTCTGCCTTGATAAAATAATTGGAAAAGTTCAAGTTCTAGAAGAAGAAACCAAAACATCAGGAGTAGAACAAAAAATAGAATACTCAATTTGCATTCCTTGCAGTGAAAAAGCCAAACATTACATATTCTGTGATGAAGTGCCTTTTGCTTCAATAAATTAAATTATCTGCTCTTCTTCACACCAACTCTCTTGCAATACTTTCTTATCTTGCATTCAGAACATTTTGGAGAAATAGGAGTGCAAACTGTTTGGCCATGAATAACCAGGATTTCATTCACATCAATCCAGTATTTTTTAGGAATAAGTTTCATCAAAGCCTGCTCTGTTTGTTCAGGTGTTTTTGTTTTTACCCAGCCCAAACGATTGCTGATTCTGTGAACATGGACATCTACAGGAATAGCAGGCTCGTCAAATGCATAAACCATGACACACCCTGCTGTTTTTCTTCCAACACCTGGTAATGCAACAAGTTCATCCATTGTTTTTGGAACTTTTCCTTTGTACTTTTCAAAAATGATTTTGCTAATCTCCTTTATTCGTTTGGCTTTTGTCTTGTAAAAACCAGACTGCTTAATCAAAGGCTCAAGTTTTTTTAATGGTGCCTCTGCGATTTGCTTTGGAGTCTTGTAAACAGCAAAAAGTTTTCTAGTTGCCTTCATTGTCATCTCATCTTTGTTCCTTGCGCTAAGCACAGTGCTTATTAATATATAGAAAGGCGTGTTCCTTGAGAACTGGCCCAGCATTGAGACTTCTGATTTCTTTTTCAGAATCTTTATTATTTGAACTATGTTTTCTTTTTTCTCCATAGTAACTGACCTACAAAAATAAATACTAAGGCAACTGGAAGAGAAACCACAGATGTTTCTGGCCCTATCATGCCAGCTGATAAAACAATTATGACTGCTAATACGCCTGTTATCAAACTTAAAATCACCGACCTATAATCAGGAAGTTTTTTGAAAAACACAGCCCAAATGATAACTGGTGTGAAAACCAAACCCATTGAAATAAATGCTAATCCAAGGCTCACAATGTCCTGAACAAAAATAGCTATAAGCATTGCAATAACAGAGAATATAAGCATCCCAATTTTTGTATATTTTACTTTATCCACTTTTGGATTAAAATGATTTGTCACAATATCTTTTGAAAAACTAGTGGATAATACAAATAATAAAGTATCTAATGTTGACATTATTACAGCAAACAATAAAACAAAAGTAATGCCTAGGAATCCTGGCGGAAGCAGGTTTGTTAATCCTTGGATGAACGCTTCTTGTGGTTCAAGTCCAGGAATAGTTGATGCAGACAATCCTATCATACCAATGGCAATAAGTCCTAAAACAATAAGAATGCCGGCTATAAAAATTCCTTTTGAAATTATTTTCTTAGATTTAGCAGCATAAACTCTTTGCCACATATCAGGACCAGTAAAAATAGTTGCTGCGCCAAGAATAACAAAGGCAATGCTCTGCACAATTCCCAATTTCATGATGTTAAAGGTTGAAGGAGTAAATGTCCTGCCTTTAACTAAAGAAAACCCAATAAACAAGGCAAGAATTAGGAATAATAAATATTGGAATGCATCTGTCTTAACCACAGCTTTGAAACCGCCTAAAAAAGAGTATAAAAAGACTGTCAGACCCATTAGTATTATAGCAATCCAATAAGGAAATCCCAGTAATGATTCTATTATTTTTCCTCCAGCAATGAACTGAATTAATAAAATAACCAAATACCAAAAAATAACTATTATTGTTACTACCAGAGCTGTTTTTCTTCCAAATTTATCTTCAAAAAAATCAGATAATGTAAGGTATTTTTTCCCTGCATCCTTAAGTTTCCTGCCAATTAAAGTAAGAATTACCAAGCCAAAAAGAAGTCCTAATAAACCCCATGCAATTGCAATTCCGAATTCATAAATAAAAGAAGTATACGTTACTAAAGCGTTCCCTCCAATTATTGTTGCAGCAATAGTAAGTGCTAATCCGAACATCCCTAATTTTCGGCGACCAATAAGAAAGTCTTCTTTAGATTCTTTTCTTGAAGAAAAATATCCTATTGCAAGAACTATTATAAGATACAGAATTATTAATATGATATTGACGGATATCATTTCAAAAATGGGCCCAGCCGGAATTTCGGGATTCTGCGAAAATTTTTCTGTAATTCGTACGGTCAAGCTTTGCTTGTGCCGTACTTAATTGCTTTTTACCAGATTTTTCGCAAAAATCTGCTCGAACCGGCGATCAATGCCTTTCTTCAACAAGTTGAAGAGCTCAAAAAGCTTTTCTTTTTGCTGTGTAAGGGCACTGTCATAGCCACTAGACCATGGGCCCAAATATTTTAATTAACCCATATTCGACAATTCGGTGGACTTTGCAAAGCAAACGTCCGCCTTGGTTACTTTCCAACAAAATTCTATCTGGAATTTTGTGGTGCCAAAAACTTTTGTTTTTGAGCACTGTCAAATCTTTTGTAAAGATTTGAGCAACTCGAACATGGACCCAAATATTTTATTTAAGCAATGTTTTTCTATTACTAATTCATAACTTTTTTAAAAAGCTTTCTAATTCTGAGGTTAATATGAATACTGAGAATGAACAGAAAGATTTAAATAGGAAGTTACCTAAAAACCATACTGTTATGGATATGCCTTTTTCAGATTCTGAGCAACCTCAGGACAGGATTTTTAGCATCTTATTTGATGAAGACGAGATTACATGGCAGAATATCATATATGACCTTGTAAAATCAGAAGGCATGAATCCATGGAATATTGATGTTTCTTTAATTGCCCACAAATTCTTAGAAATGCTTAAGAAACTAAAAGAAATGGATTTCAGAATAAGCGGAAAAGTTGTTCTGGCATCTGCTCTTCTATTAAAAATTAAGTCCAACAGGCTCTTAGAAGAAGATATTACTGCTTTAGACAATTTGATGTCATCAATTGATGACCCAACAGACCTGCTTGATGAGCTTCCTTTGGATTATCCTGGCGATGAAAGATCAAGAGATCACCCTAAGCTTATGCCCCGGACTCCTCAGCCAAGAAAAAGAAAAGTATCTGTTTATGATCTTTTGCAGGCTCTTGAAAAAGCATTAGAAGTCGATAACAGAAGGCCTGTTTATGTTGCGCCCAAAGTTAAAGTCAGAGCACCTGAGAAATCAATTGATATGTCAGAAGTTATCAGAGATGTTTATCACAAAGTTGAAGCTCATTATCAGGAACAGCCAGAAATCGAACCACAACAACTGACTTTTAGCCAGCTTGTTCCGTCTGATTCAAAAGAAGACAAAGTATTCACATTTATTCCTTTGCTGCATCTCGAGAACCAGCAAAAAGTCGGCATGAAGCAAAAATTGCATTTTGGAGAGATACATATTAATTTGCTAAAAAATTCTATTGCTGATGTGCCTGAGGTTCCTGAACAGGAAAATCAGTCTGCTGATGAATGATTTTCTACTCTAAAATGAGTAATATACAAAAAATTTAAATAATATTATGGATTACTTGTTGAAAAGGAAAGGGTGATAATATGAAAAATTCAATTAAAAAAACACTTACAGGAATAGTTGTATCTCTAGCACTAACATTTGGAGCAGGGTCTGTATATGCTAATATTTACAATGCAGATGCTAAAAAACCTCAACAGACAGTACAAAAAAGCCATGCCTTTGATGACAAGTTTGTATTTTTAGGATTCATAAAAGGGGATGATAGTGAGCTTAAGTATGTGGAGTTCCTTAGAAGTGGAGGAAAATATGGTGATGAGCCAGGTGAAATTTAGGATAGAAATGCAAAACCTGAAGAATATGACTTTAGACAATTTATACTTAGAGTATATGATGCTCCACCAGTTTTAAATTCATGGGATGAATATCTCGATGCAGATCTTGATTTAAAAGTTGATTTGCATGATAGAAGATTAGGTATCCACGGTAGAGCTGCAGAAATCCCTTTAAAAGAAAGTCAAAAACAATTTGACTATTATCTTAAACACATATTAAGATTAAAAAAAGAAAAAAAATTATCAAAAAAAGATTTCACATTTGCAGCAACCATTTATCATAAAGGATTATGGGAGATTTGGAAAGATCTTTACATATGGGATAAATATATTCGAGAAGAGATAGAACGGTAAGGTTATTATTAGAAGTCTTACAAATAATAAACCTTTTAAAAGGAAACTTGTTCTTTTGAGTTTAAAATGGTAAAAAAGAAGAACATAGCTGAAAAAGTGGAGAAAGAAGATAAACAGACAGAGCAGAATAAATATGTGCAGCTTCAGATGCTTGACCAGCAGGCAAAGCAGCTTCAGCAGTACCTGCAGGCATTTGACCAGCAGTTGATTGAGATAAGAAATGTTATTTTATCATTAAAAGATTTAGAAAAGCTCAAAAAAGGGGATTCAATTCTTGCTCCAATGACTAATGGCATTTTTGTCAAGGCAAAGCTTGAAGACAACAAAGAAGTAAGAGTTAATGTTGGCAGCAACACTGTTGTTACCAAGACTATTCCAGAAACAATAAAGATGCTTGAAGGCCAGGAAGCAGAGATTAACCAGTACAGAAGCGACACTTTGGCAAAACTTGATGAGCTTATTAAAAAAGCAGAAGAACTGCAGGATTAAATAGGGGTTGTAGATTATGTTTAAATTTCTTAAAGAAAAACTCAAAAAAGCTGTTTCTATGTTTTCTAAGAAGGTTGAGGAAGAAGCAGATATAAAGGAAGAAGTAAAAGAAGTAGAAGAGCCGGTTCAGGAAATAAAAGAAGAAATAATAGAGGCTCCTGAAAAATGGGTTAAAGAAGAAGTTAGTGTTGAATTAAAAGAAGAAAAAACAGAACCTTTTGAAGTAGAAATTGATGTTGAAGTAAAAAAAGAACTTGAATCGCCTTCTGAAGAAATACTTGAAGCTACTGTTGAGGAAGAGCTTAAAGAAGCAGAAGAAATCAAGGAAGAGATAGAAAAAGATATCGAAGAAGAATTAAAAGAAGAGGATATTATAGAAGAAGATGTTCATATTGAGATTAAAGAAGAATTCATTCCTGAAGAAGAAAAAGAAGAATTCATAGAAGACGTATCACTTGAAAAAGAAGTTTCCCAGATAAAAAAGAAAATATTTGAAGAAGAACGTGAAATAGAAAAAGAAAAAGAAGAGAAAAAAGAAAAGGAAAAACCAAAACAATCATTTTTTAAAAAGCTCTTTGGGAAAAAAGAACAACCACAGGCAGAGGAAAAAAAGCCTGAGCTTGAAAAAGAAGTCAAAGTTGAACCTAAAGAAGAAATAAAAGAAGAAAAAAAAGAGCCTGAAACTGTTGTTGAAACGTCTGTTGAAGAAGAGCCTGAGAAAAAAGGGTTTTTCAAAAAAATAAAAGAAACTTTTACAACAGTCAAGCTTTCTGAAGAAAAATTTGAAAAACTTTTCTGGGAGCTGGAGCTTGTGCTTCTTGAAAACAATGTTGCTGTTGAAGTCATTGATAAAATAAAAGCAGATTTAAAAGAAGACCTGACAACAGGCAAAGTCAGCAGAAAAAACCTTTATGATCTGATTGAGGATTCTCTCAGGGAATCAGTCCAGAGCCTGTTTATGGAGTCTCATTTTAATCTTGTTGAAGAAATTAAAAAGAAAAAAGCAAAGCCCTATATTATTACATTTATTGGTGTGAATGGAAGTGGAAAAACCACAAACATGGCAAAAGTTGCTCATCTTTTGCAAAAAAACAATCTTAAAGTTGTGTTTGCAGCCAGCGACACTTTTAGAGCAGCAGCAATCCAGCAGCTGGAAGAGCATGCAAACAATCTTGGAATAAAAATGATAAAACATGATTATGAGTCAGACCCTGCAGCAGTTGCTTTTGATGCAATTGAACATGCCAAAGCCAAAGGCATAGATGTTGTTATGATTGATACTGCAGGAAGGCTTCACTCAAATGACAACCTGATGAATGAACTAAAAAAACTTATACGAGTTAACAAACCAGACTTAAATATTTTTGTTGGCGAAAGCATTACAGGCAATGATTGTGTTGAACAAGCCAAGCTGTTTGATGAAGCAGTTGGCATTGATGCCATCATTCTTGCAAAAGCAGATGTTGATGAAAAAGGCGGAGCAGCAGTAAGTGTTAGTTATGTCACAAAAAAACCAATTATATTTCTTGGAACAGGTCAGACTTATGATGACCTGACGCCATTTAAGCCAGAAATCATTATTAAGAACATTGGGCTTTGATATAGTTTTTAATCAACAAACCTTACCATTTTCTTATTCAACCATTTAACTCGGGCCATAGCTACCATCATTTCATGTTCTATTTTAGAAATGGTTTTATTTCTTTCAAGGGTTCTGGCAATTTTTTCCTCAATTTTCTTGATTTTTAGAATATGTTGTATATTAGGATAATTGTATTTGTTATCTATGATTCTCCGGGCAATATCTTCGCCTGATTTAATTGCGAAATAAATTCCTTCTCCTGTAAGACCTGATGCAAAGCCTCCTGCATCACCTATCAGGAATTTGTTGCCAAAATCATGACCTCTGTAATCATAATTTATTATGGATGCTTCAAATCGGGCTTTGCTTAAGTCAAATCTCTTACTGCACCATTCATCAAAATTCTTCTTGATGTCATGTAATTTAAGATTAAATACAGGCTGCTTGATTTTTTTGGATAGATCTGCTCCTGTTCCAATAGAAGTAAATGATTTGTGAGGAAATATCCACGCATAAAAAGCTCCAAAACAGTCAGGATTAAAGAATATCTCGATATTATTAAATTTTTTTGGAGTGATGTAATGAAAAGCTTCTGCAAAATTAATGGTCTTTATACCTAGTTGTTTTCTGATAATTGAGCTGGAACCGTCAGCGCCAACAAGATGCTTATAACCTATTTTATTTTTTTCATTCACCACAATATGTTTTTGGTAAAATTTTGTGACTTTAGAATCAGTTATAATCTCGGCACCGCTATTCTTTGCTTTTTGAGCCATCCATTTACCCAAATCCTCTCTGTTTATTGTTGCTACGAATGGTTTATCCAATTTTATTTCTGTTGTTTGATGAGGTGTGTGTATCATGGCTTTTTTGAATTTTCTCTGAATTATTTTATTTGGAATTCCCATTTCAAGGCATTTTAGAGTGATGCCTCCTGCACATACTTTGCTTCCAATGCTTTTATTCTTTTCAAGAACAAGAACTTTTTTGTTGTTTTTAGCTAAAATCTCAGCACATCGAAGACCAGCAGGACCTGCACCTGCAATTATCACATCATAACTTTTCATGTTGATGATAATGAAGTTAGAGGTTTATATAATTTACTGGTTCTAAGCAAAGGTTTTAAATATTCTTCTTGCCATTTTTGTTATTAATGAAAAAAAAAGAGAAAATTGATTTGGTTATTCTGATTATCTGGCCTATTCTGGCAGCTGTTCTTTCTCTTTTGTTTAAAGTAAATGCTTTTGGCTCTATTATCTTGTTTCTTTTCCTGCCTGCAGTCTACTTATCTGTTAGGGGAATAAAATACATGAAAAAATCTTTGATTTTCTCTCTTGTTGTAGGAATTCCTGGAATAATAATTGTCGAGTATCTGGCTCACTTGTCTGATGCATGGCTGGTTCCATTTACAATTTTTCCAATTAGATTATTTGGATTTGTAACAATAGAATCAATTCTCTGGGCATTCTTTTTGATATATTATATTATAATGTTTTATGAATATTTTCTGGATAAACATGTCGCAAAACATTTGTGGCATCCGCACATGAAATACCTGGCAATGCTGGTGCTGTTAGGGGTTGTTGTTTTTCTTGTGCTCTTGTTTTATTCTCCAAATGTATTGAAGATTCCTTATTTTTATCTTTGCTTTGGAATATTATTAATCCTGATTCCAATAATTATTGAGCTTTTCACATATTCGAGATTATCATCAAAGTTCTTTAAAGCCGCAGCTTATTTCTTTTTTATGACATTTATCTATGAAGTAACCTCTCTAAAGCTTGGAATAGTTGCTTTTCCAGGCACAGAATTCATAGGATGGGTCTCAATCCTTGGAGTAAGTTTTCCTTTTGAAGAATTATTTTTCTGGTGCATGCTCTTTACATTAGCAGCTTTATCTTATTATGAATTTTTTGATGATGATGAGAAATAAGTTCTAAATCTTTCCAAACACGCCAACACAGTGATGGCATGGCTCTTTACTCCAGCTGCAGGTGTCTAAACAGCATCCTAAGTGTACATTGCCTTCATGATGTCTGCAAATAACAAGAGAAGAATTTTCATCATTAAAATCCTGGCCGCAAACCCGGCAATTCGTCATATTTCACCACCTTGTTAAAAACGGAGTAAGGAGAGCGCCTCTGTCCTTCCATGTACTAATCCAACTTGCAACGGTGATTACAGAATTGATTCAGAACTTTGAAACAACATTCTTGCTCTCCCACCCTCCAAAGAGTAATAAGTATTGCTAGTTTTTAAATTTTGCTATAATTTAAGGATAAACTTTATTAATTGATGCTGATGTTCTTTTTATATGAAATTAATCCTAACACGCCATGGCGAGACAGAGGAGAATATTAAAAAGATCTGGCAGGGTCATTTGCCTGGAAAGCTTTCTAAATTAGGAATTGAACAAGCTGAGAAAGTTGCTTTAAGATTAAAAGATGAGAAATTTGATGCTATTTATTCTAGTGATTTAGCAAGATCATCAGACACTGCAAAAATCATTGCTAAATATCATAAATATATTCCTATTTATTTTGTTAAAGAGCTAAGAGAAGTTGATTTAGGGAGTTATACTGGAAAGCATAATAGTGAAATTGATTTAGACAACTGCCCACCAGATATGGAAACTCGCAAAAGTATGTGTAAAAGGGCAAAAATTATTCTAGATAGAGCTTATGAAGAATATCCATATGGTGTTGTTTTGTTTGTCGGACATAATGCGATTAACAGGGCTTTACTTACAGTTATTTTTGACAAGCCAACGGAATATGTGAAAGAATGCGATATCCAGCATAACACAGGAGTTAGTATTTTTGAGATAACTGAAGATAAAAATCACAAAGTTCATTTACTAAATTGTGCAAAACATTTGGAATGATAATTGAGGCCAAACTTTTCCCAAAGAGTTCAAAAGGTTCTATATGCATATATTTTTAAATCTGATTCGGTTCCATTATTTAATGACTCAAGATAATTACTTTGTTTTTACTGATGGAAAATTTAATAATCTGCACTTAAAAGAATTAGCAGAACATTTATCTCTTCCTCCTGAAATTCGTATTTCAACATATTCAAATGATGGAGCATATACAAATGTTTGGTCAGCAAGACTTTCTACAGGATTATTAGGATTAACAAGTTGCGCATCAGGGAATCGAGGTCCAAAAGGATTTAATGAAGTAGTATTATCTGTTGAAGCTGAAGGATTAAATAAATTAGTAGAATTAGGTTTTATTACTTGCCCAATTTGCCACCCTGAAAAAATTAATGGATTTTGGGAAACAGTTAAGGACAGGGTTGATGCTAAGTACAATATTAGAACATTAGAAGATTTTGTTGACAAAACAGTTTTGCCTTTTGATGCAAGAAGAATTAATTGGGAAGAATTGTTGCCTATAGTTGGTCAGGTTCCAAATAGACTTTACATATTAAAAGACTTGCAGGATGATGATATAATAACACTGAATAAAACTTTTAATGATATTGGATTCAAGCTTCCGCCTGTTGGGTATTATAATCCTGAAGTTCCCAGTAGATTTACTGAATATCAAGTTCCTGATTCTTAGCGAGTCATTGAATTGAGTTTAACTTTTATTTTGTGTCATTTCTTACAGAAACATGGAGTTAAATCAAAGTCATCATTAAGATTGAAATTGAATTTTTTTATTAGTTCTTTATCGCTTTCTTGAGTTTTTCTGCGGTATTCATCAACATATTGCATTTTTTCTTCGATTGAAAGCACTGATTTTAATCCCGGGCCGCCAATGCATCCGCCTGGGCAGAACAGCACGTCAAAGAATTTTATATGAGGAGGATATTCGCCTTCAGGCCCTTCAAATAATTCTTTAATACTTAACACACCATCCTTTGCAACATACTCTCCTTCTTTCAGTATTCCATGCTCAATCATGATATGGGAAAGACCGCCTGAGCGCGGATAAATTTTGCTGCGATTATCATAAAAGTTATCAAAGGTTTCATTCATTTCATTTTTTTCAACTTCAATTTTTCCTCTGTGTTCTTTGAGCAGTTTATCAAATTCAAGAAAAGTAAGTACTGCATCAATCACATCATATTCTCTTGCTTCAACAATTTTTGCAGGGCAAGGTCCAAGAAATATGACCTTATGTTCAGGAAAATATTTTCTTGTTGCCATTCCCATTGCAATCATGGGTGAAACAACAGGAGCAATAGCTTCTATATTGTCTTTTTCAAATTTCAGAATAAAATCAAATGTGACTGGGCAGGTTGAAGTTATATATCTGGGCTTTGCGTTTTCTTTGATGAGCTCCTGATATTTTTTGGTTATTAGCTTTGCACCGTATGTGATTTCTGCAATTTTATCAAATCCACAGCTTCGCCAGTCTAAAAGTAAATCCTCAATCATATCTCCGTAATGCACAACAAAAGACGGAGCAACAAGCAGGAAAATTTTTTCATTATTTTTTAGCATTTCATCAACTTTATTATAATCACTGGGAAAGTCAATAGCTTTTGTAGGGCACACAACTGCGCATTTTCCACAGCTTATGCAGTTATCTCTATTGATTTCTGCTTTTCTGTCTGTTATTGCAATTGCATTTACTGGGCAGGCACGCCTGCAAAGTGTACAACCTATACATGTTTTCTTGTCAACGCTTATATCTATCATGAAGTTTTTCATTTTATATAGAGAGTTTCATGGTGAACTTCTTTTTAACATGATGTATGCCTAATGCAAGCACTCCGCCAGCAACAGCAGTGTAAACTTGCATAATTCCCATGGTTGTCATAAATAATTCAGGAATAATATTTAGCTTAATAAGAATAAAAGCTGATAATGCAAGAAAAATTGTTTTGGCGCAGATGCCAATCAAAAGCCTGAGCCACTGATTAAGACTGATGTTATTAACAGTACGAATATTTATTTTCATAGAGCCAACAAGCAGTGAGTTGCCAATCCAGATAAAAGGAATCATGTAAAGCAGAAAAACAGTAAATGGCCCGAATATAGCTCCTCTTGTTAACACAGCTATGCTTGGAAGAAGAATTACTGGCAAAAGTTTCATATTTTTCAGATTCAAACCAGCAAGCACAAGAGATGCATTAACCAGAGTTCCAACCAGCAATTGAGGATGGCTGAGCAAGAAAGGCACAAAAAATGCAACAACTGAATAAACTACTAATTCAACATACCTGGCAGCCTGTGAAAGAACATAATCTGTTTTATGCAAATTAATGAACATACTTGTTTTATAATCATGAATGATTTAAATATTTAGTTTTTTTTGAGATGCTCCACATTATTTATGAACTCTTGATTGTTTCGTTTTTTTTTATCATACCAATTGAATATCATCGATGTTATATGAGGGTGAGGAGCAGAGCGAAAAAAGCGTAGCATCCCATTGAGTTATTTTTTTGGCATAAATTATTTAAATATTGTACAACTCATAATTTCCATGAAAGAAATATTATCGTTGTTTCATCACATTCACCACAAAAATGGAAAACATGCCGTTCACCATTGTGGGGGTGGGCATGTTAAATTTGACCCAAAACTAGATTATTCTATAAAACATTGCAAATGTGGTAAACACACCATCAACGAAGAGTATGCAATTGGTCATGCAACAGATAAGAATCTTGAGTCTATTGAAGTGAAGATTAAATTCACTGAGAAATGTCCTTGTGGCGGATGGCATGTTGAAAGTGGAATTCTAGCGCCAAAAAATTAATTTCATTTAACGCTTGTTATATTCTTTTCCCATACGCAAGTGTGGGAAAATTGCGTCCGCAAAGTTAAATTTAAGTTTCCAATTAATTCGACCGTAGGGAGTGTATATGTGCGAAGCACCGGGGGAGTTCAGTTCTATCAAGAAAGCGAAGCGTTACATCAAGAACAAATATCTAGGGGGAGAAAAAATACAGGGTGCAAATAGAAAGTTAAATAAACTCAAATTACACATGAAAAGATATGGAGAAGATTTTAGTAGATAAATCAAGATTATATGTGAAAAGTGGTATCATTACTCTAAATGGGGTATCGCTACCAGATTATTATTGGTTAATAGAAAAAGAAAAACAAAAAATTGAAATAGTAATAAGAACAATAAAAGAATTGGGTTTTAATACAATCAGAGTTCCAGTACTTCCAGGACATTTTTTATTTTATAACAATTATCTTAATAAAACAATCAAAAATATTGTTGATTTAAGTGCTAAATACAAGCTATATTGCATTCTTGACTGGCATGCGATTGGCAATCCCTTGCACAACCAAACAAGACTTAAAGAATATTTCCATATAAAGAATAATAAACCGATACTTTGGTACTCTGCAAATTTAGAAATTGCCTCGAGTGGTCTTGACATATTATCTAAACTATTTGGGAAATACAAACATGTAATCTTTGAAATTTATAACGAACCTTGTCCTGCAGAGAAAGATATTCTGCAATTAGATCTTTCAGCACTCCCTTGGAAAGAATGGAGAAAAATTGCCGGTGATTTAATTTCAATAGTGAGAAAGAACACCAAAAATTTGATTCTTGTCAGTTCTAATTATTGGTCTTTTAACTTAAAAAGCACTTCAGAAGATCCGTTTAATGAATATTCAAATATTGCATATTCATTCCATTGTTATCCTTTTAAAAATAACAAAAATTGGAAAGAAATGCTCGACTCGATGAAAGAGTTTCCAGTGGTAGTCACAGAATTTGGTTATGATACTGATAAGAAATCTCAATATAACTCTTCTTACGATGATTACTTAAAACCATTTATGGATTATTTAAGAAGAAATAGAATTTCATGGATTGGCTGGTGTTTTAGTTCCTCATGGAGGTCAAGAATTGTATTAAAATGGCAACCGTTAGAGCTATCTGATTTTGGAAAACATATAATAAAAAACTTGATTAGAAATAACTGATTTAATTTCATTCTGTGTTATCAACCTTTCTAATATGTTTTTCATATGATAAACCCATGCAGGGGTCAGAACCATCAACTATTGATTGAAGAAAATCTTCAATCTTCTTTTTGTATGGTTTGGCAAATTCAGGAAGGTTATATCTTAATTGGATTGGTAATGTGATTACTTTTTCAATTCCTCTGTAACAGCGATAAAATACACTCTTTTCAAAAAGTCTATGGGGCAATGGACGAATATTTACATATCCTTCAATAAAAGATGATATCAAATCTTTTGAAATTTTCTTGTCAACATAATTTTGCAAAAACAGATGCATATCTGAGGCAGGATCACCGTATCTAAATGAATCAAAATCAACAATTCCAACAAGTCTACTCGAATATGTTAAGATGTTTTTGAACTGAAAATCACCATGATTATATGTACATTCCCCTCCATCAAAAAGATCTTCTTGCTCCTCCATTTTAACGATAATCTTTCTTAATTGTTCTGAAAATCTTGATCTCTTTGATACTAAATGTTCAACCCAACCTTTTGCAGGGATAAAGTGCTGCTCAAATCCATTCTTATATGGCCCAGGATAAGAATTATGGACTCTTGGGTCTGCTCCGATATTATCAAAATCATATACAAATCCAAATTCTGTTGCTTTATAAGAATGAATTCTTCCTAAAATCTCACCCAGACATAAGAATACTTTTGACTTTGGAATTTCTTTTATAGTGTGCATATTATCTCCTTCAAAAAAACTGATGATATTAAATGATAGGTTTAATTCATTAAGTTCGCCATGAAATAAAATTTTTGGAAAAAATGGAAATCCGTCAAAATGAGATAATACCGCTCTTTCCTTCTTAGATATCCACTCCTCTGTTTTATTATCTGTAATCCTAAGAACGCCAGATACTCCGTTTTTTAATTCAACATGATAAACTGAATTTACCAAACCTCCTTCTAATTTTCTTAAAGAAACTACTCCAATCTCTGAAAACACTCTTTTCTCCAGACTTTCATTCGTTTCTAACCACATATTATAACCTCACACAATCTTGATGGTTTTCCATCTTTTATCCTTAATTCGTTGTTTTGCAATCTCTTCAAAACCATCTTTAACAATTAGGATATCAGTTTTATGGATGATTCCGTTTATTTCAATTTTGATTCCTCGATATAGATCCCACCATCCTTTTGAAACATTCAAATATTTCCAATGCTGGGGAATATCTTTTCTATCAATGAAAACAATAACATCTATGTCACTTCCTTCATGGTTATTATACTTCTTTAGATACTTTCCAAATTTTGATTCAGCTAAACTTCCAAAAAAAATAGCTTCTGCTTTTTTTGGTATATCTTTTCGTAGCAGATTAATAATGGTTTGTAATATCTCATTACATTTACGGCAGAGGATACTCGGAGTTTAGCCGAGAGGAACTGCCGTCCTCCGTTAACTTTTTCTTTGACATATGATTATGATATGAGTGCGCAGCGGATTTTGGCGCACTCATATACCCATTCTGAGTAGCGTT
>JAHJQO010000029.1 GCA_018819305.1 Nanobdellota archaeon | reverse complement strand
TTCTACGCATTGTCCGTTGTTGCATGTTGTTCCTGCTGTTGTGCATTTGGTTCCTTTTTCTGTGCAGGTTCCGCATTGGTTGGTTGGTGTTATTGTTGTTCCGCAGTTTATGGTGTTGGGTGCAGGACAAATAGGTGCGATGTTGGTTTTTATACATGGACCCCAAACACCTGAAGAACAAGTCATAGTGCTTACAGAACAGGCACTAGAACCACAGCTTTGAGTTTGACCATTTACACAAGCAGCACTTTCATCAACAACACCATCACAATCATTATCCAAACCATCATTAATTTCTTTAGCATTGTTTGTATACAAACAACCATAAGTAACAGCATTCTTTGCTATCTCGCTGTATAAAGCCATATAGTTAAGCGTAGCTTTATTAGTCTTTGAAGATTTTTCTCCTGCTATAATTATTGCTTGAACATCGTTGCTAAATGCACCTAATGCTGCCCAGCCAGGAGCTATGTTGCTGCCCATTATATATGCTTGTCCATATTTTTGATAATAGTATCCTCCCTCTGGTTCAATATTTCCATCAATAAAATCATTATATTTTGGGTTAATAGGATCTTGATTCCAGATTTTTTTTGTGAAGGTGAAAATTATTGATTTAATATCTTGTTTTGTAAACACAATACCTGCCTTATATAATTCAACTGCAACATACACAAAACTTCCTGCATGGCTTACATCAGTAGGTGAACAATGCGCAACTCTGTTAACCCTGCAGGCAAGATTACCTGAACTAGGATCTACATAATAACAAGTAGGATAAGTATAATCAAGTGAAGTGCATTGGGTATTTCCCCATGCAACAGAACCATCGTTTCCTGGTTGAGGGAACATTGATTCTCTTAGGGCAGTAGCTTGTGCTTTGATAGTATCAAGATAAGTAAAACTCTTTCCATTAAGATAAGTAACATCTCCTTCAATTAAATATAATTCTAATAAGACCATTGTGTAATGTGACACAACATGATGCACTGGTGTAAGTTCTTGTTCGTATAAATTTTTATCAAATCTTTTATAGCAATAAGGATCATTAATAATATCATGTTTTATCTGAGCAATAATATTGTCTGCTCTGCTGCCGTAAACAGGATTTAAATCAGGACTATTCTTTATAACTCTTGCAAGCCTAGCGAATTGTCTCGCTCCTTTAACAGTGTAAAGACATGAGAATCTAAGCTTAGTTCCATTAAAACCAGCCAAAGGAGAAACAGTGCCTGTTGGCCATTCTTTATATCCATCTCCATTAAGATCTTTCATCCTGGCAAATGTGTTTTCAGTAAGGTAAAGCGCCTCATCAAGATATGATTTGTTTTGAGTGGCTTCATACATAGATATAAAACCAGACAGATAATGTTCAAGATCATAAGGACTATTTACGTATTTAATAATACCTGAACTATACCTGGGAACTTTGTTAGCATAATGATAATTAAATTTTTGCTCTAATTCACTTAATGTAATTCCTTGATTGTTATTATAAGCCAGACCCAACTGATTCACATCCTGACTTTCAGTTGTGCTATCAAATGCAATTTGCTGAGAAGCATATTCTCTGCCTGGAACTTTGGCAATGATTACCAGTGCAACAATTGCCACTATTGCTACTATTGCTATCATAGCAAAGTTATAATTTATTTTTTCTTTTTTTGCTTTCATTGTGAACACCTCCCAGCTTGGCATCCATTTGCGCAGGGAATTCTAATCATCGCCCCGGTTTGTCCTTCGCAAACACGTTCTATTAAATTAGTGGTGGTTCCACATGTGTCAGATATGGTAAATGAATTGCCGTCAGCATCAGTTCCTGTAATTTTGCCAAGAACATATGCATCAAAACCATCGCTATCAGCGCATGTTACAGTTGGGTTAGGTACACATCTCCAGCTCTGGCATCCATCATTGTTTACATAAGATGCAGAAGTTGAACCTGTTGGGCATTCAGGTTTTGCTGGTTGTGGGCAAGGTTTAGGTTTTATATCAAATACGTTCTTTACATAAAATGTTTTCTGCATAACATTATTATCTTCATTTGACTCTTCGATCTGGTTGCTATGGTCAGCTTTAGCTGTTAGTGTTATGTATCCTTCTTCAGATGGGTTAAAATAATCACTATATTTTTTTGTTTCTCCAGGATTAATAAGTTCATTCGAATCTCCAGGGACAGGAGCATTTGAACTAGAAGACCATATGAAATCATTGGGTTCCCCAGTAACAATTCTTTGTGGTTGTTTTGGGTCAATTACTGTGTTTAATCTAGATATGCTAGCAGGAGCATTACCTATATTCTTAACATATACGGTATAGTCATAACCAGGCCAGCCTCTCATATCATTATACTCTACTACTATGTCTTTAATTATTAAATCAGGTAAATCATTATTTTTTACACAAGCACCGTCTTTGCAACCGTTTGGGCATTCAATTAGTCTGCTGCCCATTCTCTGGTTGTTATCATAACAATACCTCTCATCAAGTTTTCCTGCATAAATACCGTTTGAGTCCATGCAGCTGTCATAATATTTCTTCTTGCTGTAATCATTACTAATTTCTATGGCATTTAAATCAACACCTTCAATATATCCTTTTTTATAATTATCAGAATCTATTATGCTAACATCACCAGGGTTATCCCAGCTATTCCAACCTGCTCTTGTATCACTATCATCACTATCATAGCATTCAGGAATGGGTTCTAGATTACAATCCTGCGGACAATAATCCATTGCGTCTTCTTCTGCACTGCAATAACCGTCACCACAGATTTGACTTGGGGGGCAACCGGTGATAAAGAAAGCTCCAAAGATAACTACAACTAGAAGAAAATACCATTTCATTTTATTCAACCCTCACACACATTTTTTTTATTAAACTACCAAAAATTGTCTATTATTCTTATTTTTGTATTTGTATTATATAAATATTTCGCAGTACACAATAAAAAAATATTTATAACCAATTGTTTAATAATATGAATATGGCAGGTATTGTTGACAATAAAGAGGTGTTAGAGCTTTCGGGTTATTTGAAAACCATGGATTCAAGAATGGACAATCTAAAGCACTCTTCAGATGCCATTGCTAATGATCTGGAAAAAGGAAATACTGCTCTTTCCATCAAAAAAAAAGCTCTGGCAAGAGACCTTGAGTCTGTTAAGAATGATATGTCTCAAATTAAGCAGGATGTCCGCACTCTGCAAAAAGTAATTCTTCAGCTTATTGCACAGCTTAAGAGCAGTGTGAAGTCAGAAGAACTTGAGAGATTCAATAAGAGAATTGATTTGTGGGGTCCTGAAAACCTGATTAACAGGAATGAGTTGGACAAGATTAGTAATGAATTATAAATAGATATAATAATAAATAGATATAATATGCTTATTTCTTTACAACAGCTGATAATGATTTTATTGCGACTTCTATCTGCTTGTCATCAGGTTCTTTGGTTGTAAGACCTTGTACCAGCAAACCTGGCGCTGAAAGAATTCTTCCAATTGGAGTATGATGATACTTGCCTGTGATTTTAATGAATTCATATGAAATGCCTGCTATGATTGGCAGGAACAATATTCTGACCATCAGTTTAAGCCAAAAATTCATATTAAATGGAATGAGCAGGTAGAATAATATGCTTAGGAATAAAACTACCATGATAAAAGTTGTTCCGCATCTTGGATGAGCCTTTGAGAATTTCTTTACATTTGCAACTGTAAGTTTTTTATTATTTTCATAGCAATATACAGTCTTGTGTTCTGCACCATGATACTGGAAAACTCTTTTCACATCCTTGAGCAGTGAAATAATTAATATGTATGCTATAAATACTATGAATTTTACAACACCATCGATCACGTTGAATAAAATGTTGCTTCCGCCTATTTTATTCTTTAGCAGAGTTGCAATTCCCAGTGGGAGAAACTTGAAAAGTGCAAGTGCAAATATTATGGAAAGAACAAGCGTGAAAATCAGTTCAAAGCTTCCAATCTCTGGTTTTTTGTCTTTCTTCTTAGATGTTTTCTTTTTTGGTTTTTCTTCTTCCAGACTTTCATTGGCTGAGAATGTAAGAGCCTTGTAGCCAAGCACAAGGGTTTCATAAAGGACAATTATTCCGCGGACAAAAGGCCACCCAAAAAACTTGTTCTTTTTTGTCAAAGAAGCATGTTTTTGTTTTTTTACAATTATTTTGCCATTTGCTTTTCTCACAGCAATTGCATAGTCATCGCCTGTACGCATGAGAACGCCTTCAATTACAGCCTGACCGCCTACCATGAGCTCAGGTTTGGATTTTTTATTTTTTTTATGCATAATATGGCTGTTTAACTCTGAATCGTTTATATTAGTTTTCTTTTTCGGGCTGTAAAAAAAACCAGTGAATAAGATTTAAATATATGTTTTCATTACCTATTGTTTATACATGAAAGTATAAATATGGTGGTTAAGATGGCAAAAAAACTAATTCAAACTATAAGTGGCATTGGCTTGATAGCTTTATTGAGTGGCTGTGCCCCTGCATTTTTTAATAAAGCAAAGACCATGGAGTTTCCTTACAATACAAGCCTTGATAACAAAGGCAACATTGTTTACACAATAACTGTTAGTGCAGATCCTAAGTTGCAGGATATTGTTGAGCAAGAAGTGCTGGGAGCCGAGCAGAAGAAACTAGTTGATGTGAAATATTTAATGAGCAACTCTGATTTTGTTTTCAGAGGAAAATATAATGAGACAAAAACCAATGTTATGGGTGACAGAGAGTATGAATTGTTTTTTTTTAATGAAAGTAAAGTATACAAACATGAAGGCAGAATCTTCACAAAACCTGTGACTCCTTCAAAAGACACTTTTGCACCGCTATACCTTGCAGGCATAACAAGAGCATCTTTTGATAAGGAAAAATTGGGGAAAACTGAAGAGTATATTGTTTTTGCAAACATGATTCAGTTACTGGCAGGAAAAGGTCCTGCTATGGTTGACTGTTATAAGATAGATAGTGATATGGAAGACATAATTACTAAAGCATTAAAACAGCAACCCAAATTTGATATCTATGACAGCCAAATCAGTAAATAGGTAAATGAATGTCTTTGAAAAAAGCAGCTGCAATTGCAGGTATTAGCCTTGCAACAATTCTTGGTATTAACTGTGCTATAGGGATAAGATTTTCTGTATCTCCTTTGGATGAGGCTGTGAGGGCATATACTTCTAAAGATTATGCAGCAAATCTGAATGACTTTGTAAAAAAGATTAATGTTAACACTATCTTTCTGGGACCCTTTTGAAGGCAAAAGATTTATTTATCTTATAGACGGGCAGCAGCATCTTATTTTTCTTGGGCAGGAATTCCAGGGAGAGGTAGGCGTGACCAATGTTATGAACCGATACCTAATAGATAGTTACCCTGTTACTGAGAAGTGCAATGCAGACCCTGTGTTTGAGCTCATGCTCAGAGATTATGCTGTAAAAAAATAAACTTTAAATAAGCCAGTTCATATTATTCTATTTTATGGGTGAGGATGGCAAAAAAGATAAAAAAGTTGATGTAGTCTGTGACAAACGTCTTGACAAGTATTTTGATGTTACTGGGCGCGCGCTGGCAAAGGTAAAAGAGGCAGATAAGGATTCTGAGAGAGCCAAAGAAGCAGCTGATTTCCTGGACATGGCTGAGAGATATTATTCTGATGCAAAGCATTTCAGAGAGCAGGGCAATTATGTTCTTTCTCTGGCTGCTGTGAATTATGCTCATGCATGGCTTGATGCTGGCGCAAGAATTGGCTTGTTCAAGGTGAGTGATACTGAGTTGTTTGCTGCTGACTGAATAACAAACTATTTATATGAACCTTTTTATTTAGTTTTTAAATAATGATTTTGGGAGGTGTTTAAATGGCAAAAAAAGATGATGGAAAACTTTGGGCAGTTTTATCCAGTGTAATCCCAATATTGTTTTTCATTCCAATATGGATTATAAAACCTAAAGATGCGTATGCAGTGTATTATGGCAAGCAGGCATTTATGCTTTTCCTGGCAGCAGTAGTTATAAATGTTGCAGGCAGTATAATCCCTTTTATAGGATGGTTTATTATATGGCCAATTGGAAGTCTGGCTGTTTTTATCTTGTGGATTTTTGGAATTGTTCATTCTGCAAGCGGCGAGAAAAAACCTTTGCCTGTGATTGGCAAGCTTGCTATTGACTGGTTTAAAAGTCTTTGAGATTTTTAGCTGTCCGCAGGACTAAATTTTTTATATTTTTTCTTTGTTTTTTTATTCTGTTTCTTTTCTACTGATTTAGTTTTCTTTAATTTTGGTGCTCACACAGGCACTGGCTCTTATGCGGAACCGTCCAGAATCTATAAGTTTTATAAAGCCAGCTAGCCGTTAGGCTAGCTGGGGGGCAAACATCTGAGGTGTTCGCCCAATGGCAAAAGAAGAAAGACTTATTAATAAATTTAAGCGTCTTTTGAGACGCTTAGG
>JAHJQO010000028.1 GCA_018819305.1 Nanobdellota archaeon | reverse complement strand
CTAAGCGTCTCAAAAGACGCTTAAATTTATTAATAAGTCTTTCTTCTTTTGCCATTGGGCGAACACCTCAGATGTTTGCCCCCCAGCTAGCCTAACGGCTAGCTGGCTTTATAAAACTTATAGATTCTGGACGGTTCCGTTACATACAAAACATTTATAAATAAATCGCGGTTTTTCTACTCAGTTTGAGTGGTAATGAATTCAAACACATCAAAAGCCTGATAAGAAAGCCCTTTTCAGTACACATAAGATGCATTTATTCTTAGTGTTTTCTATGAGGTGTTTTCCCAAAGAGGCTTTATCATACGCATTATATCCTATTCGTAATTATATAGATTAATATGAATTGATTTTAAATTGATTTGATTTGGAGATGAATTAAGAAAATGCCAAAAACAAGTATGCCTAGAAGTGGAAGTATGGCTGTTTGGCCTAGAAAGAGGGCTAAAAAGATTTATCCTCGAATAAGAGGCTGGTCTAAACACTCTTTTGATAAGGCTGCTTTGTTTGGGTTTGCAGGATATAAAGCCGGTATGACTCATTTGATTGGTGTGGATAATAAAAAAACATCCCCTGCTCACGGCGAAGATATCCGGGTGCCAGTGACAGTGATTGAATGTCCCCCTCTCAAGATTTTTTCTGCTCGCTTTTACAAAAAAACTGCTTACGGTCTCACTGTTGCCGATGATTTTTTCTTCAAACCTTCCAAAGATCTTCACCGCAAAATTTCTCTTCCAAAAAAAATTCCTGATATAAAAGAGCTTGACAAGTTTAATCCTGATGATTATGCAGACATTGCTGCAGTTGTATACACTCAACCGCGACTAGCAGGAGTCAGCAAGAAAAAGCCAGAAATATTTGAGCTAAAATTAAGTGGTTCTAATAAGGATAAACTTGAGTTCATAAAAGCTCATGCTGACAAAGAAATTCTTTTTGAAGAAGTATTTCAAGAAGGTCAGATAGTTGATGTGCATGCTATTACACGAGGAAGAGGAGTGCAGGGTCCTTTAAGAAGATTCGGAATTGGTTTGAAGCCTCATAAATCTGAAAAAGGAAGAAGACAGCCAGGAAGCAGAGGTCCGTGGAAGGGTCAACAGCATGTAATGTATAGGACTGCTTATTCAGGTCAAACAGGTTTTCATCAGAGAATGCAGCATAATTTGCAAATAATGAAAATTGGACAGAAACCTGAAGAAATCAACCCAAAGGATGGATTTATGCATTATGGTACAGTCAGAACTTCTTTTATTTTATTAAGAGGGTCTGTTCCAGGTCCTAAAAAAAGACTTATACTTTTAACTCATCCATTAAGAATTTCAAAGAGAGAAGCACCATTACCAACAATTACTCATACGAGTTTAAGTTCAAAACAAGGTCGATAAATACTGATAAAACAGAGAAAATAAAATAGGTTAAAAAAATGAAAGTAAAAATACTAAATGCATCAGGCACTGAAATAAGCCAGACAGAATTACCTGTGCAGTTTGATGAACCTATAAGAACTGACCTTATCAAAAAAGCAGTTTTAGCTATTCAGAATAATAAGCGACAAAAATATGGTGCTATGGAAGGTGCAGGCATGAGACACTCTGCAGAAATATCAAAGAGGAGAAGAAATTATAGGGGTTGCTATGGAAAAGGAATTAGCAGAGTTCCAAGAAAAATACTTTCAAGAAGAGGAACTCAGATGTATTGGGTTGGAGCCATTGTTCCGGGAACAGTAGGTGGAAGAAAAGGACATCCTCCAAAACCTCAAAAAGAATGGGATTGGAAACTTAATACAAAAGAAAAAAGAAAAGCCATCTGTTCAGCAATGAGTGCTGTAATGAATAAAGATGTTGTTGCTAAAAGAGGACACAAGATTCCTCAGATGTATCCTTTTATTGTTGATGATTCACTTGAAAAAATTTCAAAGACAAAAGAATTGGTGAATTCTTTGACCAAGCTTGGTTTTAAAGATGAACTTGCAAGAGCCGACACCACTAAAATCAGAGCAGGAAAAGGCAAGCTCAGAGGAAGAAGAAAAACCACAAAAAAAAGTTTATTGCTTGTTGTTTCAGAAGCAAACATAGTAAGAAAAGCAGCCAATGGTTTGCCAGGTATTGATGTTGTTAATATTAAGAGGTTAAATGCAGAACTTCTTGCTCCAGGAGCACAACCAGGAAGAGCCACTTTATTTTCAACCAAAGCCATTGATGTGTTAAGACAAGGCTTGTTTACAAAGAATTTCAAGGGCGAAACATCCAAAAAAGAAAAAAGAGTTTCAACGCCAAAAAAGAAAGAAATCAAAGCTAAAAAAATCAAAACAAAGGCAGCCAAAACAAAAGCAGTGACAAATGAAAAGCAAGATACTAAACCAAAAACTGAGGCTAAGCCAGAGGTTAAAAAATGACAATCATCAAATATCCTTTATCAACAGAAAAATCCATTCGATTAATGGAGTCTGAGAACAAACTGGTGTTTGTTGTAGATGATAAAGCCAGCAAACCAGAAATAAAAATGGCTATTGAGAAACTGTTCAATGTCAAAGTAATCAAAGTCACTACAAACAATGATCCAAAAGGAAGAAAAAAAGCATATGTCAAGTTTGCAGCAGAATCGCCTGCTATTGATTTAGCAACAAAACTTGGCTTAATGTAATTTAATGTAAATTAATGTAAATATATGTGAAATAAAAATGGGAAAAAATTTAACACAACAAAAACGTGGAAGAGGCAGCCCTACATATACTAGGCCTAGTTTTAAATTTAAAGGTAAGACAGGAATAAATAAGGAAGGTTCTGCCCGGGTTGCTGAGTTTGTTGTTTGCAGAGCGCATACAGCACCTCTTGCTAAAGTCCAGCATGATGATAATACTTATTCATTAATGATTGCTCCTGAAGGAATTAGAGTGGGCCAAATATTGCAGGTAGGTGGTCAAGAACTAAAATTAGGCAATGTATTGCAGTTGAAAGATATTCCTGAGGGAACAAGTGTGTTTAATATTGAAAGTCAGCCTGGTGATGGAGGAAAATTTGTCAAAGCATCAGGTATGAGTGCCAAAGTTCTTTCCAGAACACCAGCAAAAGTCACAGTCCAGTTGCCTTCGAAAAAACAAAAAATATTTCATCCCTCTTGCAGAGCATCTATTGGTGTTGTTGCAGGCGGTGGAAGAAAAGAAAAGCCGTTTTATAAGGCAGGCAGAAAATTTCACAAAATGAAGGCCAAGAATATGTATTGGCCAAGTGTTTCAGGAACAAGTATGAATGCAGTTGACCATCCCTTTGGCGGGTCTAAGAGTACACATAAAGGAAGGCCTACGATTGCACCTAAGAATGCTCCGCCAGGAAAGAAAGCAGGAAAAATAAGACCTAGACGAACTGGTAGAAAAAAATGAAAATGAAAATAATTGATAATTACCACATGAATAATAAGAGGATGATAAAATGATGCGAAAATCTTTTTCATACCGGGGAAAATCATTACAAGAACTTCAGAAATTAAGCATTACTGAATTATCAGCTATTTTCCCAACTAATGCGCGTCGAAAAATAAGAAGACTGGGTGAAGAAGAAAAAAAATTCATGAAAAAAGTAGAGCGCAGCAAAAGACCAGTCAAAACTCATCTTCGAGATATGCTGATTTTACCTTTAATGGTCGGCAAAACAATTATGGTTCATTCAGGCAAAGAATTCGTGCAAGTAATCATTATTGAAGAAATGATTGGACATAGCTTAGGCGAGTACGTATTTACAAGAAACAGAGTTGCACATAATGCACCAGGTATTGGAGCTACAAGATCAAGTGCGAGCATGTCTGTGAAATAAATAACATAAGAAAATAAAAAAATAACACCAAAAAAACAGGAAAATTAAATGAAATATAACTATGCATTCAAATCAGATAAAGAAAATGTGGTTAAAATAGTTGGCAGAGACTTAGGAATATCCACAAAACAGGCAATTGAAATTTGCTCTTTTATCAAAAATAAGCCCATAAGCAAAACCATCAGCATACTTGAAAAAGTTATTGAAAAACAAATACCAATTCCATTCACAAGATTTACAGAGGGTGCAGGTCATAAAACAGGCATGGCTTCTGGTAAATTTCCTGTTAAAGCTTCAAAACAATTTATCAACCTTTTAAAAACATTAGAAGCAAATGCTCAGAATAAAGGATTAGGAACTGAACTAAAGATAATTCATGCATGTGCGCAGAGAGCGTCAAGCCCCATGCGTCATGGAAGAAAAAGAGGAATATCTATGAAAAGAGCTCATGTTGAAATAATGGCTGAAGAAATGGAACCTGTGAAAAAAGATAAAAAGGTAAAAGGAACTGAGAAGCAGAAACCTGAAGCACCTAAAGAAGAAAAGAAAGTTGAAGTCAAAAAAGAAGTGAAGCCAGACGTAAAACCAGAAGTAAAACAGGAAGAAAAAAACGCTTATCAGCCATCGCCAGAAATATCATCTGTAAAAAAAGAAGCAAGCAGCAAAGCTGCTGTTCCAGAAAAACAAAGTTTTTCTGAAGTCAAACAAGAGGATAAAAAATGATCGAGAGGAAGTTTGTCAACCAAAACATAAAGGAATTTGAAATTAAAGAGTATATTAAGAGCACATTAAGCAGGGTTGGACTTAGTGATGTAAAACTTCAAAGAACTCCTCTTGGAGAAAAAATAATTATAAGTACAAGCAGGCCTGGCTTGGTTGTTGGAAGGGCAGGATCTAATATTACTAAACTCACTAAAGATCTGAAAGAGGTCTTTAAACTTGAGAACCCTCAAATAGAGATTGAGGAAATTACAAGCATTGGTCTTGATGCTAATATAATTGCTGAAATGATTGCTAATTCATTAGAAAGGTTTGGAACAGCAAGATTCAAAGGCATAGGTCACAAAGCAATGTCTGATATAATGAGTGCGGGAGCTTTTGGTGTTGAAATACTTATTTCTGGAAAAGTTCCAAGTTCAAGAGCTAAAACATGGCGTTTTTTCCAAGGTTACCTGAAAAAATGTGGTGACATTGCAGTTTCTGAAATGAAAATAGCATATACAAGTGCTAATCTCAAAAGCGGAACGATTGGAATAAAAGTCAGTATTATGACTCCAGATATTATACTTCCAGATAAAATCACCTTGAAAAAAGAAGATGAAGAAATTGTTGAAAAAATAGAAGAAATCAAAGATCCTTCAGCTGAAAAAGAAATTCTTGAGAAAGTCAGGGAGATGAAAGAAGAGAAAAAAGTTAAAGCAAAAGAAAAAACTCCAGATGATGACTCAAAGAAAGTCGCCAAGAAAAAAAGAAAATCTCCGGCCAAAAAGAAAAAACCCGTAGAGATTCAGTCAGAATCTGTAGTTCAACCAATTCAATCAGAAAAACCTATTAAAGAAGTTATTGTAAAAGAAGAAAAGCAAGATGTTGTTGATTCACAACAAGTTGAACCATCTGGAAGCAAAGCGTCTGGTGCAACAGAAACAGAAGTTTCTGAGCAGCCTGAAAAACAGACTACAACAGAAACAGAAGTTTCTGAGCCACCAAAGACAAAGTCTTTAGGTGCCAAAGATAAATCTTTGAGCACATCAAAGGCAGAGCCTTTGAGTGCCAATGATGAATCATTGAGCAAGCCTGAAAAACAGACTACAACAGAAACAGAGAATCCTAAAGAAGAAACAAAATGAAATTCAAAGAACTAGCACAAATGAGGAAAGAAGAGAGAAGTATTAAGATTGATGAATTAAGATTAGAGCTAATGAAATTAAACTCTCAGGTCGTTACAGGCACACCTCCTAAAAACGCAGGGCAGATAAAGAGACTCAAGAAAGACATTGCAAAATTAATGCTCTTAAATCACATGGACAAAAAGGTGGAGACGCAGAAACCAATAAAAACAGTGGTTGAGTCCAAATCTGAACCAAAATCACAATCAAAAGTTTCAGAAACTGAAAACTTAAATGAAAAAACAAATAAAAAACAGTTGGAAAAAAAAACTGAAAAAACAAAATGAGTGAAACATGCAGTACGTGCGGACTGCCACAAGAGCTTTGCGTTTGTGAAACAATCGCAAAAGAGAGTCAGATGATCGAGGTTGTCTTCGTGAAGAAGAAATTCGGCAAAATAAGCACAGTGATTCGCGGAATTAATGAACACGAAATTAACCTAAAAGATTTGGCTAAGAAGCTTAAATCCAAATTTGCCTGTGGAGGCACAGCAAAAGATGGTTTGGTTGAGCTTCAAGGCAATCATGCAAAAGAGATCAAGGCAGAACTTGTAAAGCTTGGATTCAGTCCAGACACAATAGAACTCAAACAAAGATAAGCAATGTGGAGAAAAGATAAGAATGATATGTTCAGAGGAATTCATAGGTCGAACCATAGAAGTTATTGAAGCTAGAAATAAAGCTCTTTTTGGGCTTCGTGGTCAAATTATAGATGAAACCAGAAATACACTTAAGATATTAACAAAAACAAATGAGGAAAAAACTCTGCTTAAGCAAGGGACTTTGTTAAACTTTGGCGCTGACAATTTGCTGGGTGATACAATTCTCTGTAAGCCAGAGGATAGGATTAAAATAAGAAATTGAAAATTGATTTTGGAGTGAAATTAAGATGAAGAAAAAAGGAATCGGATTGGATGTGAAAGCACCGAGTAAAGCATGTGCAGATAAAAACTGCCCTTTTCACGGAGAGATAAGCACAAGAGGAAGAATATTTTCAGGCCTGGTTATAAATGATAAAATGGCCAAAACAGTTTCTGTGAGTTGGGGTAGAAAAGTTCATGTTCCAAAATATGAAAGATTTGAGAAAAGAAGAAGCAAGGTTAAAGCTCATAATCCTGAATGTATTAATGCTAAAAAAGGAGATGTCGTTAAAATTATTGAAACCAGACCTTTATCCAAAACCAAGAACTTTGTTGTTATTGAGGTGCTTGGCCAAAAAACCAAAAAAGAAACTTTGAAAGAAGAAGCTATTGAAGCAGCAGATGTTCTTGAAAAACAAAAGGTCAAAATATCAAAAGATGATAAAGAAAGTAAAGCAAATATGAAAGATGTAAAAGCTGAAAAAAAAGAAAAAACAACAGAGGAGAAAAAAGAACCTTCAACAGATAAAAAATGAAAGTAACAAAAACCCATAAAACTGAATTTTTGAACGTTCATATAAAAAAATGAAAGCCTCAAAAGCCCGTATAACTAAAGGACTGCAAAAGGACTCTAAATTACCTATTTGTGATAACTCAGGTGCTAAAATGATTAAAATAATATCTGTTAAAAGGTCTAAAACAGTAAAAGGAAGAACCCCTAGTGCAGGAGTAGGGGATATGATTACTGCCTCTGTTATTAAAGGAAGACCAGACATGAGAAAGCAAGTGGTTTTTGCTATAATTGTGAGACAAAAAAGAGAATACAGACGAGCCAACGGCGTAAGAATCAAGTTCGAAGACAATGCTGCTATTGTGCTTAAAGATGAAAAAGGAAATCCAAAAGGAACAATTTTCAAAGGGCCAATTGCAAAAGAAGTTACTGAAAAATGGCCTGCTGTTGCTAAAATAGCAAATATGGTGGTTTAGAAATTCAATTATAAAATTAATAATTAATAAATGAAAAGGGATAATATGAAGAAAAAATTTTCAACCAAGTGGAAAGCGAGCAAACAGCCGAGAAAGCAGAGAAAATACAGGTATAATGCTCCAAAACACATTCAAAGTAAATTTATTAATGTTCATTTGGATAAAGAGCTGGCAAAAAAGCATGGAATCAAAAGACTGAGAGTCAAAACAGGTGATAAAGTCAGGATAATGCGCGGTAAATTCAAAGGAAAAGAAGGTAAAGTTGATTTGATTAATTTGAAAAAAAGCAAAGTTACAATCACAGGTATTGAAGTTTCAAAAAAAGACGGGTCAAAAAGCAGACCTCCGTTCCCAACTTCCAACCTTTTAATCCTAGAACTTAATTTAGATGATAAAAAAAGACTAGCGAAAAAACAAACTCAGGGAAAAAAACAAGTAAAATCAGAAGTAAAGTCTCAAGAAAACAAAGCCGATGCTAAAACTGAAGTTAAGGTTGAGGCTAAAAAAGAAACTAAAGTCAAAACAGAGGAAAAGGTTCAACAAACAAAATAGGTTTAGAAAATGGTTAAAAATCACTTAAAAAGAATAAATGCACCAAAGAGATGGAATATACTTAGAAAAAACTACAAGTTTATTTCAAGGCCTAATCCGGGCAGAGATTTATCTTTAAGTATTTCTCTTAATACAGTGCTCAAAGAAATGCTGAATAAAACTAAGACAACAAAAGAAACAAAATATCTCTTAAAAAATCAAGGTGTGATGGTTAACGGTGTGAAACGATATGATGATAAGTTTCCAGTTGGATTTCTGGATGTTGTATCATTTCCTTCAACTAAAGAATATTTCCGTATCTTAATTGACAAGAAGAATAAGATGTTTGTGCTATCTATAAAGGAAGATGAATCAAAACTAAAGCTTTCCAAGTTAATAGATAAAAAAGATTTGTCAAAAGAAAAAGTGCAGTTTAATTGTTCTGACGGCCGCAATTTTATCGTCAAAAGAGGAGATAAGTTATTGGCTGATGCAAAGACCAATGATTCATTATTATATGCTATTCCAGAAAACAAGATAACCCAGGTTTTGAAACTCGAGAAAGGAGCTTTAGTTTATCTTTACAAAGGTAAGCACGTAGGCTTAATAGTTGTAGTTGATGATTTCAAAGAGGGCAACATTGTTTTCAAAGAAGGAAAAGATGTTTTTGAAACAAAAAGTGAATATGCTTTTGCTGTTGGTAAAGGCAAACCTGTAATAACAATTCCACAAGAAAAATGAATTCAGCAATGAGAACTATAAAAATAGAGAAATTAACCCTTAACATAGGTGCGGGTAAAGACCAGAATATCCTTGACAAGGGAACTACTCTTTTAAAGAACATCACAGGCATTACACCTGTTAAGACCATAACTCAAAAGAGAATTGCTGGCTGGGGTCTGAGGCCTGGCTTGCCTATTGGATGTAAAATCACATTAAGAAAAATCCAAGCAGCAGAACTCATTAAAAGACTATTAGCTGCCAAGAATAATATGTTGTCTGAAGACAATTTTGATGATAATGGCAATCTTTCATTTGGTATACATGAATATATTGACATACCTGGTGTGGAATATGATCATAAGATAGGTGTTATGGGTCTCCAGGCATCATTGACTTTAGAAAGACCAGGATTCAGGATTAAGAAAAGAAAGATTATGAAAAGAAAAATTCCACAAAGACACAGAATTACAAGAAAAGATGCAATAGATTTCATGAAAAATAACTTTGCAATTAAAATTGAAGAGGAACAAGATCCAGATAGGGATCAATTTTAAGAGGTAAAAAATGAGTACAAGCAATCATACTAAGGTTTTGAAACAAATAAGGAACAAGCCAGCTAAATATGAAAAGTTCCTGAAACATAATGTACCCAGAAAAAGAAAATTTGGAAGAAGTACAAAGGCATGCAGAAGATGCGGCAGGACAGCAGGACATATAAGCAAATATGGACTGCACTTTTGCAGGCAGTGTTTCAGGCAGATTGCTACAAAAATAGGTTTTAAAAAATATAGTTGAGGTAAGCGCAAAATGAGTTTAAATGACCATTTGTCAAACGTGATTTCACAAATCAATGCATATGAAAAATTAGGGAAGAAACAAGTTATCACTAAAGATAACTCTAAGGTCATCAAGAAAGTGCTTAGCATTATGCAGGATCATAAATATATTGGTGGATTTGAAGAAGTCAAAGACTCTAAAGGAGACATGCTGGTTATCCATCTGCTTGGAAAAATAAACAAAGCAGGTGTGATTAAGCCTCGTTTTAGCGTCCAAAAATACTCTTTTGAAAAATTTGAAAAGAGATTCCTTCCTGCAAAGGACTTTGGAATTATAATTGTAAGTACATCGCAAGGAATGATGACTCATATAGAAGCAAAGAAAAAAGAAATAGGCGGCAGATTAATAAGTTTCTGCTATTAGATAAAGATAAAAAAAGATAAGAAAATAAAATGAATCAAGACCTAAGAGAAGAAATTGAAATACCGGAAGGGATAACTGTTAATGTAGAAAAAGGTCTTTTCTCAGTCAAAGGAGAAAAGGGCGAAATAAAGAGAAGTCTGCACAATCCTAATATTTCTTCCAAAGTTGAGTCAAACAATATTGTTTTTGAGTCAAAAGGGGCCAGCAAAAGAGAGAAAAAACTTATCAAATCCTTTGCCGCACACCTTCGCAATATGTTCAATGGAGTAAAAGAAGGGCATGTTTATAAACTTAAAATATGTTCAGGTCACTTCCCTATGAGTGTTGCCGTTAAAGGCAAACTTTTTGAGATAAAGAATTTTGTAGGGGAGAATGTACCCCGAACAATTCCAATTCCTGAAGGTGTGAGTATACAAATTGAAGGCCAGGAAGTAATTGTTGAAGGAGTTGAAAAAGAGATCACAGGTCAGACTGCAGCATTAATAGAGAAAAAAACAAAGCGCTATGGTTTTGACAAAAGAATTTTTCAAGATGGAATATTCATTATAGAAAAAGATGGTAAGCCAATAAAAATATGACAAATACAAAAAAATTGTTAGAACAGAGAACAAAAACCAAGAAGAAAAAACCTGTTTTTGTTAGAAATGACACTACAAAAAAGAAAAAACTATCAAGAAGCTGGAGACGACCAAAGGGGTTGCATAATAAGCAGAGAATTAAAGGTAAAAATCATGGTGGAAGTCCTGAAAGCGGTTTTAGAGCTCCAAAATTAATAAGATGTTTTCATAAATCAGGTTTAATACCTGTTTTTGTTTCAAATATTAAGCAATTAGAAAAAATTACAAAGGAGCAAGGAATCGTACTGGCTTCAAGCATAGGTGCAAAAAAAAGACAATTGCTACTCAATGAGATCAAAAAGAAAAATCTTGTTTTGCTGAACATGGATGTTGAAAAAACTCTGGTAAAAATTGAGGCTCAATTAAAACAAAGCAAAGAAGAACGAAAAAAGAAGCTTGGAAGAAGGACAGAAAAGAAAAAATCTGCTGATAAAAAACTTACTGATAAAGCAGCAAAACCTGAAGAAAAGAAAACAGAATCTAAAAAAGATTCTGAATCTGCAGAAAAACTGCAGAAAAAAGAAGAATTGTCAGAAGATGATAAGAAAAAACTTGAAAAACAAGAAAAAGACAGAGTGCTTACTAAAAAATCATGATTAGATGACAAAAAATAGAATGATTAATTGGAATGATTAAAATGAAACTAACTTTACAAAAAAGACTGGCAGCCATTGTAATGAAATGCTCTGCAAAGAGAGTCATTTTTGACCCTGCTAGACTTGAAGATATAAAAGAAGCCATAACCAAGACAGATATCAGATTGCTTGTTGGCGAAGGCGCAATAAAGGAGCGTCAGAAAAAAGGAGTTTCACGTGTAAGAGCAAATAAAAGGAAAATTCAAAGGGCTAAAGGATTAAGAAAAGGAGGAGGCCATAGAAAAGGAAAAGCAACTGCTCGTGAATCTAAAAAAGAAGTTTGGATGAGGACGGTTCGTGCGCAGAGAACATTTTTGAAAAAATTAAGATTTTATTTGGAACCTACTGTTTTCAGGCAGCTTTATGCTAAATCAAAAGGAGGCTTTTTCAGAAGTATTAACCATATCAAGATTTATGTTCGTGAAAATAACATGATTGACCCAACTAAAGTAAAAGAAAAAGTTAAGGTTTCAAAACCAGCAAAAACAAAGCCAAAACCCACTGTGAAGAAATCAAAATAAATACATAACAATACTAAACAACAATACTAAACAAATGAATAAACGTGAAATCAAATGACTGGAAAAAAAACAATACCTTTTCGCAGAAAGAGAACAGGAAGAACTAATTATAAGAAGAGATTATCTTTGCTTAAAAGCAAGCAAATCAGGCTTATAATCCGAAAAACCAATAAACAAATAATACTGCAGATGGCTGAATATTCAGATAATGGAGATAAAATTATTTGTGGAGTCAGTTCCACATCTTTAAAAAAAATGGGCTGGAAATACTCCTGTATAAATCTTCCTGCATGTTATTTAGCAGGTTTGAGTTTAGGGAAAAGTGCACTGGCAAAAAAAATTAAAGAAGCCATACTTGATGTTGGTTTGCAGACACCTATAAAAGGTTCCAGAATATATGCAGCTCTAAAAGGAGTGGTTGATGCAGGCATTCAAATTCCTGTTTCAGAAGATATTTTCCCTTCAGAAAAAAGATTGTCAGGAGAGCATATCAGTGCTTTTTTGACCTCAAATAAAAATCAGACTCATTTTTCAGAATATAACAAAATAAAAGTTACGCCTGCTGATTTTAAAAAAGATTTTGAAAGCATGAAAAAGAAAATAAATGGTTGATGATTATGGTAAAAAGAAAAAGAGCAAATGGAAATAAAGACAACGAATCTGCTTCCCAAAAAGCTCCAAGAAATAGGGGTAGTTCAAGAAATTCAAGGAAAACTCAGCGACCTACAGAGCAAAATAAATCAGATGTGTCTAATTGGAAACCGAAGACAGAATTAGGAAGAAAAGTACAGAATAAAGAAATTACAAATATTGATGAAGTTCTGGATAATGCTTTTATAATCCTTGAACCAGAAGTAGTAGACAGTCTTCTGGACCTGGAGCAGGATTTGCTTTTGATTGGACAATCCAAGGGTAAGTTTGGTGGAGGAGCAAGACGTGTTTTCCGTCAGACCCAGAAAAAAACAAGAGAAGGAAACAAGCCAAAGTTTTCAACTATGGCTATTGTTGGTGATAAGAACACTCATGTTGGAATAGGTTTTGGAAAGGCTAAGGAAACTGTTCCTGCCAGAGAAAAAGCCATTAGAAAAGCAAAACTAAACATTTTTAAAATCAGAAGAGGCTGTGGTTCATGGCAATGCGGTTGTGGAAAACCTCATTCTTTACCAGTGGCTGTTGAAGGTAAATGTGGTTCTGTTGAGATAATACTTATGCCTGCTCCTAAAGGAAAAGGTCTTTGCTGTGAAAAAGAAGTGGCGAAGATTTTGGAAATAGCTGGAATTAAGGATGTTTGGTCCAAAACAAGAGGGCAGACAAAAAATAGAATAAATATGATCCTTGCTTGTGAAAAAGCATTAAGAAAAACAATTCAGATTAAAATACAACCTGACCAATTCAAAGCATTAGGTATTTGCAATGAAGAACCTAAACAAGAGAAGCAGCAGGATATGCAACCAGAAATACTTCCAGAAGCAGCAGAAGTTAAAACAGAAGATAAAGATAACAATAATAAGAAAACAAAAGAGTAAAAATGACAGAACAACAAAAAACACAAACAAACCCTGTGAAAAAAGAAGAAGCTGCAAAAAAAACAGTTTCTGAAACACAAGTTAAGCCACAAGGAAAATTAGCAATCATACTTATTAGAGGATTAAATGGAGTTAGAAAAGATATGAAACAGGCTCTAAATACCTTGAGATTAAGAAAAAAACATGTTTGCGTGGTTGTTGAAGACACTCCTAGCATCAGAGCAACACTTCTTAAATGTAAGGATTATGTTACTTATGGAGAAATTGATGATGATACTTTAAAATTATTGCTTGAAAAAAGAGGAAAAAAAGACCCTAACAACAAAGGATTTCTAAAGAAATTCTTTGCGCTTCATCCTCCAAGAGGAGGATTTGAAAGAAAAGGAATCAAAGTTCCATTCAACAAGGGTGGCGTCCTTGGTTACAGAGGAGCTAAAATTAGTGAATTAATTAAAAAGATGTTATAATATTATAAACTATGATGCTTTAAAATATAAATATTATGTGTGATTATCATGAGATTCAAAAGAAAAAAAGTAACTAAATACAGAGGCAGCAAAACACACGGAGGAGGCGCTATGAAAAAAAGAAGAGGCGCTGGTCATCGTGGAGGAAGAGGCAGGGCTGGAAGCGGTAAGAAGGGAGACGCTAAAAAACCATCATATTGGAAAGAAAAGAAAATCATTGGTTTTACTTCGAAAAGCAGAAAAAATGTAAAAGCTGTTAATCTTGATGTTATTAGTAATTATCTAAATATTTGGCTGGAAAAAGGTTTTGCAACAAAAAAACCAACTGGGTATGAAATTGACTTGAAGAAAGCAGGATATGATAAGGTTATTGGAAGAGGAACAATCAAACAGAAACTGATTATAATTGCGAATTTTGCTTCAAAAAAAGCTGTTGAAAGAGTAAAAGAAGCAGGCGGAGAAATTAAGATTCTGCAGGTTAAAAAAGTAAAGATAAAAAAGACAGCAAAGCCAAAAAAAGCAGCAGAACCAGAAAATGATAGTGATGAAGCAGAATCTACACCAAAAAATACACCAAAAAAAGAGGAAAAGAAAAAAGAAGTTCCGCCCAAGCCAACGCCAAAAGCTGAGCCTCAAGCAAAAGCTTGAAAAAGTCTAGCTTGGTGCAGGGTGTATAAAAATATTTTAAGTTTAATCAGGGTTTATTAAAATGGGCGCTTTTGACAAAATACTATATAATCTTCCTGAAGTACAAGGTCCTACACAGAAGAAACTTTCTTTTAAAGAAAAACTTAAATGGACTCTTATAACTCTTGTGCTGTTCTTTATTTTAGGATTAATACCTTTATATGGATTAGGTGGAAATGCACTTCAACAATTTGAATTCTTGTCAATTATTCTAGGAGCAAGCTTTGGAAGCATTATAAGTCTGGGAATTGGACCTATTGTCACAGCATCTATTGTATTGCAATTGCTTAATGGTTCAGGCCTGGTAAAGTTTGATTTAACAACAACAGACGGAAAAAAAAGATTTCAAGGAACCCAAAAATTGATGTCTGTAGGTTTTATAATATTAGAAGCATTTATTTATATTCAAATGGGAGGATTAAGTCCAAAAGCAGGTGTATCGCCATGGATTCTTATTTTCCAGTTATTCCTTGGCGGATTAATGATTATGTTTATGGATGAAGTTGTTAGTAAGTGGGGATTTGGTTCAGGTGTAAGCTTGTTTATTGCAGCAGGTGTGTCTCAGAGTGTGTTCGTAAGAGCATTTAATCCATTACCAAGTCCGCAAAATCCAGGTGTTGCAACAGGAGCAGTACCTGCGCTGATTCAATCATTGAGTGCGGGTGATCCTGTAACTGCAGGCTTGATGTTTGCAGCAATTGTAGCCACCATAGTTGTCTTTTTGCTTGTTGTATATGCACAGTCCATGAGAGTAGAAGTTCCTTTGAGCTTTGGAAGAGTAAGAGGATATGGTGTGAGATGGCCCTTACATTTCTTTTACACAAGCAACATTCCAGTCATACTTGTAGCCGCTTTAATAGCGAATATACAGTTGTTTGGTAGCATGCTTGCCAAATGGGGGCATCCGATATTAGGGCAGTTCTCTGGCAGTACGCCTATTTCTGGGTTGGCATCATGGCTTTATGGGCCTCAAATAATCAGAAGTATGATAACACATTCCCTGCAATTCTCAGATCTTTGGCATGCTTTGGTTTATATATTGATAATGATGATTGGAGCCATGATATTTAGTCTTTTCTGGGTGCAAACATCTGGGTTAGATGCAAAAAGCCAGGCTAAGCAGATGCTTAGCTCAGGTCTGCAGATTCCTGGTTTTAGAAAGGATATTCGTGTACTTGAAAGAATGCTTAACAGATATATCTGGCCTCTTACAATAATGGGAGGACTGGCAGTTGGATTGCTTGCAGCGCTGGCAGATATATCAAGTGCTTTAACGAGCGGCACAGGATTATTACTAACTGTCATGATAGTTTATAGATTATACGAAGAAATTGCTCAGCAGCATATGATGGATATGAATCCAATGATGAGAAAATTTATAACTGGCTGATATTTGCTAAATTTTAAGTTTTTATTTTATTTTTTGATTATTTGTTGAGTTCAATGATACAAAGGTGAGGGAAAACAATGGTTTTTGAAGGAATAGTAGACCCAATATTTAATCCACTTCTTAATATGCCATCTATATTGGCTATTCTCATAGTTTCGATTGTCATTACAGTGATTATTACTTTGGTCTATAAGTTTACAACAGACCAGAAAAAAATGAAAAAATTAAAAGATGATATGAAAGCAAGCCAGAAAAAACTCAAAGCGCTTAGCAAGTCAGATCCTCAAAAAGCAATGGCCATGCAGAAGGATGCCATGAAAGGCAATATGGAATATATGAAGAGCAGTTTTAAATCAACTCTTTACACATTAATACCTATTATTATTATTTTTGGATGGCTGAACTCTCACATGGCCTATATTCAGATAGAGCCGAATCAGACATTTGATGTAACTGCTTATTTTGCAGAAGGACATGCTCCAGAAGCATCTTTGCAGAGCATTCCAGATTTGATATTTATTGACAATTCTACACAACAGATTGTTTCAGGTGAAAAAGATGATTTTGCCAAATGGGAATTAAAAGGTGAAGAAGGCGAGTATAAACTTACTCTGAATTATAATAATGAAGAATATGAGCATAGTCTGGTTATAAGTTCAGAGCGAAAATATGTTGAACCTGAAAAAAAAATTATGAATTCTAAATTAAAAAAAATAGTTAATGGCAATGAAAAAGTATATCCTTTAGGAAATATTAACTTGTTTGGATGGAGACCTAACTGGCTTTGGACATATATTATTTTTAGCGTTGTCATAAGTATAGGTCTGAGAAAATTGCTAAAGATATATTGAATATATTCTCGTCTATATTATCCACAATCTTTATAAATGGATCTTGTTTTCATAGGATAAAATGCCAAGACCACGATATAGATCAAGAAAGCTGAAAAGAGTTAAGAAAAAAGTGCCTGGAGGCGCTACTAAACTGAGTTATAAAAAGAAAACTCCAAAAATACACAAGTGTGCAGAGTGTAAAAAAGAGTTAAAAGGAATACCTCGGCTTAAGGCAACCAAGGCAAAACACGTTCCTAAGACAAAGAAGAAAGTTTCAAGACTTTATGGCGGCTTTCTGTGCGGTACTTGTGCAAGAAAAAAGCTTAAAAATCAAGCAAGATTAAGCAAATAAATTAATTAGATAAAAATAGTAAATGATTATCGCATCTGTTGGTTTTTGGTGACAAAAACCACGAAATCTTTGGATGCAAACGTACAAATATGGTAAAACAATAAGTTTTTTAGGAGGTTATGAAAATGTTCGAAATAGGAAGACTTTGTATTAAAATAGCAGGAAGAGATGCTGGTTTAAAATGTGTAATTGTAGATACAGTTGATAAATTCACTGTTTTAGTTGACGGCCAGACAAGAAGAAGAAAATGCAATATTAAACATCTGGAGCCATTAGAACAGGTCTTTAAGATATCGAAAAATGCACCAAGAGCAGAGATTGTCAGAGTATTTAAGGAACTTAAGATTGAGCTTAAAGAGACAAAACCAAAGAAGAAATCTGAAAGACCAATAAAAGTCAGAAAGAAAAAACAAAAGCCTGTGAAACAGTCTGCAAAAAAAATTGAGAAAGAAGCAGTTAAAGTGAAACCTAAACCTCAACAAGAGGAAAAAGTATCTGTTGCTAAAGAACCTGTAAAAAAAGAAGAAAAATCAAAGTAAGAAAAACAAAAGAAATATTTTTTTGGTTTATTTATTTTTTAATTTTTTTTATTTTAAATTTTAATAATCTGTTTTTCTTTTCACTATAGTAGGTCTTTTGCTTATTATTTTTCTTTTATTAATTTCCTTAAGAATTCTTTTTACAGCTTCTTCAGGTGTTTTCATACCTATTACTTGTTCTGTTTTTCGTTCATCAAAATAAATACCTGTTAATGTTTTTGCCATACCGCCGCTAGGTGTTAGTGCTACAATAGGAATATCTTCTATATATGCATAAGTTGCTTCATTTAGAGTTCCAGCTCCTCCACCAACAATGATTGCGCCGTCGCAGCTGTTGAGATTAATTGCATCTCTTGACCATCCAATACCTGTAGCAATAACAACATCACAATACTTATTATGGCGCTCCATTTTCCCCCAAGGAAGTATTCCGAGTGTTAAACCGCCTTGTTTTTTTGCTCCTTTCATAGCAGCTTCCATAACTCCATGACCACCTCCTGTAAGCGTAGTGGCGCCTGTTTTTGCTATTTCTTCTCCTACTTTTTCTGCTAATTCATAAGCTTTTTTTGTACAGATAGATTTGCTGCTTCCAATAACAGCGATTTGTAATCTTCTTACCATATCATTCACCTCATTATCTAATCATCATATCATTATATCTTCATAATATTGTAAAGTTCTGTTAAATTTAATTCAAATGCGGCAATAGGCATTTCAATTCCAAAGTTTTCAAGGACTTGAGGATTAATTTCTCCAATATATGCTAATCCGATGTTTTTTATGCTCACTCTTCCTAATCTGCCTTTTATAAAAGAAGAATGCTCAGCAACTTTAATATCATATTTTATATCCAAAGCATCCATTAAAGCATCAAACACTTGTTTTATGCAGGTATAATTTGCATCTTTATTGCAAAGAGTCACAGCAACTCTGCAAAATTCCTTAACACCTGTTTCTTCTTCTTTTTTTATTCTAAATATTGTTCCCATATCAAATATGTTCTGAGGATATTCTTTATTTGTATTTTCAGAAAGCACTTTTATACTGCCAGGCAGTATCCAGCTTCTTAAGAGAGAATAATCTTTGGTAAGAGCATTTTTTAGTTCAATGGCTTCTGCTTCATAACACATTTTTTTGTTATGATCTTCTTTGTTAGTGATATGATATGTATTGGTTTCAATCAAGCCAAGTCCGACTAGAATATTTGCAACTCTTGATTTAAATTCTTCAAACTTATCTGTTTCACCTATTGTCGAAACATTAGGTATTTCAGGCTCAAAATTCTCATAACCATACGCAATAGCAATGTCTTCTGCAAAATCAATCTGATGCAGGATGTCTGTTCTATATGCAGGCACAAGCACTTTTTTGTTTTTTGAATCATAATCATAACCCATTTTTTCAAGCAGTTTTTTTATTTCGCTTTCACTCAAATCCAAGCCCAGCATCTTATTGACATATTTAATGTCTAGCTTCCATTCAATAGGGCTTAAGTCAGGGCTTGTGGTTTTCTTTTTTTCTTTTTCATCCTCTATTTGCATTTCATATATCTCTCCACCCATGTCTGCGAGAGCAGTAACAAGAATGTTAAGACCTTTGCTCAGGACATCATAATCAAAGCCACTGAACTCAATAAAAACATCTTTTGTTTTTTCACTTATTTTTCCTGTTTTATGAGAATTAATAATTGGAGGCATTGAAAGAATATTATTTTTGGCGTCAATAAAAATTGGATAAACTTCTTTTCCTTCTAAAAGATGAGCATACTCTCTTCCAGTAGGATGTTTTTGTAATATTTGCAGTCCATCCATCTCTTTGTCAGATTCAAGAGGAATAAATTTAATGTCTTTTGGTTTTTTTGCAGTATATGTGATTGGAAGAGTGATATCTTCAAGAGGATAAATTCCAATTGCCAGTTTTTTCCTGTTTCTTCCCATGCTCACATGAAGTTTTTCCTGTATCTGAATTATTTCTCTAATTTTTTCATCATCAAATTTCAAGTTCTTAACAATTGCACAGGCAGTAAAAGGCCTGACTTTTTTTACAGGAGCTTCAATAATAACCTTATAGTCCTTTTCAGCCTTATTAACTTTGTATTTGCGCAAACCTGTTTTCACTCCGATAAATGAAGATAATGCTCGTGCAAACCCTTGTTCTGAAAGCATGTCAGGTCTGTTTGGAAATACTTCTACAATGATTTCATTTCCTTCAATCTTTTCAAGGTCTGTGCCCAGCATGCTGATACGGTCTTTTAACTCTTCTAATGGAAGCTTTTTTCCAACCAGCTTTTCAAGCACTTCTTTGTTTAGAGTTACAGTGGGCATATTTTATTTCCTCATCAATCATATCTTTTACTTTTATCTCATCCATTCCTTTATTTCTCTGACCTGCTTTAGATCATTTTTGTAAAGCTCTCTAATATCATTTATCTTAAAAAATTCCATTATTATTCTGTCAAATCCAGGCCCCCAAGCAAGCACAGGAACATCAATTCCCAGCAACGGTTTAACAACTTCTGGTCTGAATATACCTGCGCCTCCAAGTTCTAGCCATTCTTTCCTCACAGGATGAAAAACATCAATTTCTACACTAAATTCAGTGTATGGAAAATAAGCAGGTCTGAATCTGGCTTGTTCATAACCCATTTTCTTAAAAAATTGTTTTAAGTATCCAAGAAGATGCCTAAAATTAGCATTCTCATCAACAACTATTCCTTCAGTCTGATTAAATTCAAATAAGTGCGACCAGTCAAGAGTTTCGTTTCTAAAACATCTTCCCAGTGCAAAAAACTTGGCAGGCAAATCCTCTTTTTTCAGATTTGCAAGAGTCTGAGCAGACAAGCAGGTCGTGTGTGTTCGAAGAACATTTTCTTTTGCATTTTCTTCATTCCACTTATAATTCCATCCTGTGCTGCCTGTTGTCCATCCATTTTCATGAGTTTGTTTTACAGGTTTGAGAAACTTGTCATCAGGAAGTTTGCCTTTTTCAGGATCTTTGATATAAAAAGTATCTTGCAAGTCTCTTACAGGATGGTCCTGGGCAGTGAACAAGGCATCAAAATTCCAAAAACTGGTCTGAACCATCGGTCCTGTCATCTCTTTAAAACCCATGTCAAGCCATATTCTTTTTGCAGATTCTATTGCTTGGTTGACAAAATGTCTTTTTCCTCTGTTGATTTTGGGAACATTAATTTTTACATCATAACTTCGGAATTCTTTTTTCTTCCAAGAACTGTTTTTAAGCATTCCTGGAGTTAGTTGCTCAATTGTTTTTTCAGAACCAAGATTGCTGGTGACAAGCTTTTTTCCTGTATCTGAGAGAATTATAAACCAGTCTTTTTTTAACACAGGCTTAATCATGTCTTTTCTTTTCTTTAGATTCTGGAAAGCAAATTTTTCTTCGTCGCTAAGTCCTGAAATATCAACTTCTTCTTTACTTATTTTTTTTAAGAGCTTTTCTTCAAGACTGCTGCTTTCAAGCAATTGTTTGCCATGATCAGTTATGCTAATGATTCTTCCCGCACCTATGTTGATTGCTACTTTTCCTTTGAGGATTCCAATACATGCATTGAGCTCCTGCATTTCAAGGACGTTTTCATTTCTTAATTTATCCAGGGATACTGCTTTGTTTTTGATTGTATCCAAAAAAACTTTTTCCGGCAGTCCTTTTTCCAGGGCTTGTTTTCCGTTATCTCCAAGAGTAAGAACTTCTTTTACATCTTCTTTGATTTTCAGAACTTCTTTTCCCTGCAGCCACTGCAAAGCTCTCATTACTTCAACATCTTTTAATCCGCTTTTCTTTAAAATTTCAGAAAAAACAGAGCTCTGTTTAAGCAGAGGAACCACTTTTCTTTCTAGTGGATGCAGTGTTTTTATAATGTCTTTTACCTCACTCATTCCAGAGGAGTGTTATTTAAGAAAGTATATAAAAGTATTGGTTGGGTTGCTGTCTTTTGAACTTAGTTTTTAAGTCTTTTTATTGCTCTTTTAAGGTTCTGCTTTGCATTTTCTTCATATTCTAATCCTAACAATGTTGTTTGATAAATATATTTTCTAGACAAAAATCCTTCCAGCACCTCTTTTCTTTTTTCCTGATATATTAGGGGCGGAACCCACCAATATTCTTTTCTTATGTTTTCATCATACTGATCAAAAACAGGAGCTGGTTGCCCAAATATAACTAAATCCAAATCCTGCATAACTTGTTGCTCAATAGTGAGATTTTTCGAATACTTCTTGCTATAATCTGTGAATTTTATTAATTCACATACTTCTTTAGATTCCTCATAATTCAAACCAAAATTTGAATAACCATGTTTCACATATTCTGCACTTTGTAAAACATTTTTTTTATCACTTTGTAAAGTATCATATATTACATCATGTAAAAAGGTGGCTATATACAATATTTTATCTTTATCATGTCCAAAGCTAAATTTTTTGAGTTCATTTAGATTCATATCAATGTGTACTAAGTCATGATAAAATCTGTGCTTTTCATTATATTTTTCAACAACCTTCTTAAATGCAGCATCAGTGTATTCATAATAATGATTGGTACTCCAACAGCTTACCATCTTCCAAAATTCCTCTTCAATTCTGTTTTCAATCTCAGGATGTCTCATTTTTACCCCCTTTCATTTCATTATATTATTTATTCTTAAACATTGGAAAATTTTTCTTTAGCAAACTAATAATTTCTTCAAAATTTGGTTTTTGAGAATCAACTTCATAGAAAAAACCATGCTGGTCTTTTTCCTGTTTTCTAAGTATTTCTTTTTTTTGTTCTTCTGAAAAGAGCTGTATTTTAGTTTTTTTGTTAAATTCATCTAGATTTATCCCATCTCGGTTCATTACTCTTTTTGATCTTTCTTTTTCATCACATCTAACTAAAATAACATTATTATTCACCCAGTCCATCATTTGATACTCTACTAAATATGCTGCATCAAACAGAACAATACCTTGGTTATTTGCAATTGTTTTTTCAAACTCAATCAAATATGGTTCAAAAAGAATTTTATTGAGCTTGTTTCTTTTTTCTTCATCTCCCCAGACAATTGGTGCAAATATTTCTCTATTTATCTGGTCTGACTGACATGCATCTATTCCAAATAAGTTTTTTATTTGCTCATATACATTTAAGAAGGCAGGTGAATCTGATCTGTAAAATCCATGAACTTTCTTATCAACATCATAATGAGTTATATCAAGACCGGCTGCTCTTCCTACTTTTTCAAGTTCAGCACAATATGTTGTTTTTCCAGCACCCATGTTTCCTGTTACTCCTATTAAACTTACATTTTGCACTCTTTCTTCAAGAGCTTGTTTTACAGTAACATGAGTGTGATTTATAGGTTGACTTCCAGGTTTGTGATCTAACAAAAGACCGCCTGATTTTATGATTTCTTTAAGAAAAGTAGAGCTCAAATCCCCTATTTCTTTGATTGATGGAACTACAAAAGTTATGAGTCCGTATTTCTGGTTGTATTCTGCTAATTTTTGCTCATATTCAAAATCACTTCCAATTCTAGAACCTCTAATTAGGGTTTTTGCATTTCTTTCATATGCATAATGTGCCATCATTCCAGAGAATGATTCTATAATCACATTATCAAGGTCCAATGGAGCGATTGTTTTTTTAGCAAGCCAAACCCTTTCTTCAGGGCTGAACATGTATTTTTTAGATGAATTTCCACCTGCTGCTATTGCTACATATATATTATCAAAGAGTTCTGTTTTTGCTGCTGTTTCTATATTATATAAATGACCTTTATGTATGGGGTCTGCTGAGAGCGCATAAACTGCGTTTTTTTGTTTCATTTTATCACCAAAATAAGAGTTCATAACAGGAATGATAAAATTTTCTTCTTATTTTTTTTACAAAATAGTAATATTTAAATAAAATTAACACTTATGTTCTATTTATGGATGTTTTAGATAAAAAAATACTTCGCGAGCTTGACTTAAACTGCCGACAGTCATATGCTCAGATTGCAAGAAAAGTAAGAAGTAGCAGAGCAGTTGTAGGTTATAGAATCAAAAGACTGGAAAAGCAAGGTGTTATTAAGAAATATATAACTGCGGTGAATTTAGGTAAGCTAGGTTTTAATACATATAAGCTTTATTTCAAAGTTTTTGGTCATGAGGAACAAGCAGAAAAAGACTTTATTTCTTATGTTATCAAGCTTCCGAAAGTTATACACTTTATGAAAACCCAAGGTGCTTTTGATTTTTCTCTTGTTATTGCAACTAAGAACATTAATGACCTTGATGAAATAATTTCTGATTTAAAAAACAATTTCTCAAACATAATAAGAGATTACAGACTCAGTATCATTGTCTCTTCAAGAGTGTTTGGAAGGGCAAAACTGTTTTTAGCTGAAAAAGATAAATGCCCTAAGGTTGAGAACTTTTCAGGTGCCACCGATACAATTCATTTGGATGATAAGGATGTGAAAATTCTCTGCGCACTTTCAAATGATGCTTCTTTGCCAATTCTGGATTTAGCAAAAAAAACAGGTTTGTCTATGGATGTTATTAAGTATAGGATGAAGAAACTAGTTAAGCAAGGAATCATAAACAATTTTCGATTGTTGTTTTCTGCAGATAAACTTGGTTTTTATCATTATGTTTTTCTTCTAAATATTAAACAAGCTACCAAGGCAGATGAGGAAAGGATTAATACCTGGGGGCAATTGAATGATAGAGTGATGTATATTACAAAGAGAGTGGGTTTTTGGGATTTTGAGTTAAATGTTGCCTTGAAAGATATTGATGATTTTAATAAATTTGTTGCAGAACTGGAAAAAGAATTTTCAAAAATAATAAATTCATATGAAACAATAATTATTTCGAAGATTTTAAAATTAAATTATTTTCCTTATTAGATTTTTAATAAGTTAAAGAATAATAAAAAAAATAAAAAACAAAAGTTTTAGGCTTTTACTTTCTTTTTCAAGCTCTTCCAGGCAAGTTCAAACAGGTCTTCAAGAGCGCTTGCAAAGAAAGGTGTGTTTATCCAGATACCTATATCATAGGTTGGATGCACATCTGCATCATCCATTACCATAAAGATAAGCTCTTTGCCGTCAACAATTGTAAACCTTGCCTTTGCTTCTGTGTGCCTTACTTCGGCAACACTGCCAAGGTCTTTGACAGCTTTTTCTGCTTCTTTGGTAATAGGTGCAGCTATTCTTATTTTGACGCCTCTCTTTTTTATCTGTTCAAAGATGGGTTTTAGGCCTTCAATTTTTCTCATCAACCCTTGTGTGGTTGTCATTATGGTAACTGTTTTTTCTGCATTTCTAATTGTCAGTTCCAAGTGGTTGTATAAGTTGTGCCTGCCTTTTAATGAACCAGATAAATCAGATGGCTCAATAAGTTCAACACCTTGTGTGTGCAAAGAATTTAGCTCTTGTATTACTTCTGTTTTTTTCAAACCATCAAGTCTTTTGATCTTATCATCAGCATCAGACTTCATGTTCTTTTTTACACGCTCTACCACTTCTTTTGGTGGCACTGCTATGTATTTTATTGGCTTGCCAAGTTTCATTATTACAAAACCTTTCTTCTCAAGGCTTTCTAGAATGTCATAGCTTCTGCTTCTTGGCACATTTGCTATATCACTTAATTCTCCCGCGGTACTCACCCCTCGTGAGAGAAGAGCCGTCCAGATCTTTACTTCGTACAAGTTTAGTCCGAAGTATCTTCTTAACTTTGTAAGAAACTCCTCTTTTACAATCATTTCACTACCTCCCTAAAGTAGGTTCGATCACCCCTTTTTAATATAGAAAATCCATAACTACTATTTATATGTTACTGTTTTTTACACTTGTCCGATAGTTGCAAAATCAATATTTGAAGTCTGCGCTAAAAGAGTATAGCAAAACCTATCTTTATCGGGTTAAAACATAGAACATTTCATTAGGAATCTCAAATGAGCTTATTTTAAAATTAAGGTTTTCCGCCACTCTTGAAAACCAATTTCTTTTTTCTTTTTTTATTGCTTTTCTGCCACCAAGGCTTTGTGTAGAAAAAGAAACCACAATCTGCTTTGCTTTTAGACTTTGCAATATGACTGAACTTATATTTCTTTGGATTGCTTCCAAAGAGTCCAATGCTTTGAAAAGCAGAACCAAATCATCTTTTTTTGTTAAACTTGCCAGATTATCTGTTATCTCATTTATTAAGTCTATTTTTTTTGTTTTCCCTTTAATATTCATCAAATCAAAGTATTTTTGTATGAATTCAAGGTCTTTTTCAGCTAGATCACAAGCTATATAATCAGGTTTAAAGCCTAAATAAGGATAACTGATTGGGTTTAAGCCGCATGCCAGATCAACTATTCTTTTTGGCTTTCCTGTGATTTCAATGATTCTTTTATAAACAATAGAATAGTAAGGAAGTCTTTCTTTGCTTGATTTATGCAGATTCAGAATTTGATTGTGATTTTCTAAAGAAGGGTCTTTTTTGAGTTCTTCTAAAAGCTTATATCTTTTTTCATATCCTTTTAGTATAAAAACTCCATAGATTTCTCTGAGTTCAGCTCGTACATGCTTCATAAGTTCTTTATGTTCTTTTGAGCGCTTGAATTCAGAAAACTTGTTTTGTTCTAACTTATTTTCAGCTTTTTTGTGATTATTTAGAAATATCTTAACTTTTTCTAGTATGAATTCAGGATTCAAATTAGCAAGCTCTTTTTTTGCAAGAATATCCTTGATAAGCAGAGTTATTTTGTCTGTTTTTATTCTTGTTTTATCTATTTCATTTATTCTGTTTTCCATCTTAGAATACCAGCAATTCCACCTAAGCCAACAAGTTTTTTCTCAGTATCTTCTGTGCTAAGAATATTTACTTTGGCCTTCATTTTCTCAGCCAGCTTCATTACTTGCTCTATTTCTCGGTGCTTGTTATTTTTTCTGCTTTCCTGCAGGAAGTCATAGCTGACAAGCAGCTCTTTTACAGCTCCAATTTCAGTTTTTTCTTTGCACTCTTTCATACCATAACACGCTTCGTTTTTTGATATGGCTTTTAGCAATTCATCCAGCATACTAAGCTCTTTTGCTGCTCTGTCGCTTTCAAGAACTTTGAAAAGCTCAGGCCTCTGAAGAACTTCTTGCAGAGAAGTTTCTTTTATATCTGAACAAGTTGAGAGAGTGATTTTTGCTTTTAATTCATCAGGCATTTCTTTCATTAAGTATTCTTTCCAAAAGCTGGGGCTGGCTACAATGATGTTTTGAGGCTCAAATCTTTTGTTATATTCTCTGAGTTTTTCAATAATTTCTGTGTAAAAATTCTTTTTTCCGCCTGCACTTCCTCCATCCACATCTTTTTTTGCCACGTCTCCTTTAAGGTTTGTCAGAACTTCATGCCCTTGATGTTTCAGCATGGCAAAAAGAGCTTCTTCTCTGTCCATAAGAACAATAAGAATCTTGGTTTTAAGTTTTTGTGTTGCTTCTTTGAGTTTTTCAAGCTGATAACCCATCCATTCTTGTTTTTTTATTGTTATAACTGTTCCAGATTCAACATTAAATGTATGGTGGCTGCCACGAGGCACATCATCAGGTCCTTGTAAAATAATTCCTCCCACTCTGAGATTTTCTGAATATTTGTGAAATTCAATTTTTTCAATTTTAACTTCAAGAAATATGCTCTTGCGTACAATACTCTGCTTTCTTTCATCTTCTTTTCCAATCTTGATTTTTCGCTCTGTTTTGCCTTTTATACTGTCATCTGCTTCAATCACCTGGCTTAAAAACCAGAGATCTTCAGGACTGTTTACCTTAATCGTTACTTCTCCTTGTTTCAGGTTCTTCTTTATGATTTGCATGTTTATATACAGATTCTTTTGTTTATATATAATGTTTTTCGTTTTCTTCATCTCTGATGAAGTGCTCAAAAGTTTACTTTTGGCACTCAAAGGCTCTGCCTTTGTTGATACAAAAATTTTTGGTTTTCGTTTTCTCTATCATAGATAGAGATACAAAAATGTTTGGTTTTTGTTTTTGTCATGTTTATTATTTATCTCTTCTCGTAAAAACCAATAAATTTATATATCTTGATTATTAAGAAAAGCTTATGAGTAGATTGAAATCTAAACATGCGCATTCTGCTTCAAATGCAGCTATTACAATACTTATTATAGCAGGATTAATAATTGGGTATATTCTTTTTTTGTCCCCTGCAGACAGAGCAAGGCTTTTGGGAGAGGATGGTGCAGGTGGTGATGGAACCATACCTCAAGGTGCAAAAAGTGTTTTGTTTTCTCAAACACCAGGGCGTATTAATCCTGCCAGTGCAAACATCATAGAGCACACTATGCCTTCATTCATGGTTTTTACTGTGACTAATGCCAATGAAATAAAAAGAACAGAATCCTTGTATGTGAAAAATTCTGCATTTAGTGACAAGATTGAAGAAATGACATTTTTTTATGACTCAAGAACAATGAATGATTTGAAACTTTCTTTTAATGTAAAAAAACATGATGGCATGCTCATCATATGGCTTAATGAATACAAAATATTTGAAGGTGATGTAACAGATCCAAGTCCTTTACCTATTAACTTACCAGCAGAATACTTAAAAGATAAGAATATAATAACTTTTGCAGCTTCATCAACAGGTGCCGCATTTTGGAGATTTAATGAATATGAACTAGAAAATGTACTAGTATCAGGCAAAGTAACTGATTATTCAGGTGCTTTATCAGAACAGCATTTTTCTATGTCAACTACTGAATATGAAAACATGGAAATAGCTTTGCTTGAATTCCTGCCTGACTGTCCTCCAAGAGAAGAAGGACTTGTTCAAATCCTAATTAATAATAGACCGCTTTATACCAGTTATCCTGATTGCGGTGTAATGACAAGCATAGAGGTAAGCAAGGAATTCCTTAAGCCAGGCGACAATATTCTTGTGGCAACCACAAATACAGGTTCATTTTTAGTTGATATGCCTAAACTCAGCACTTTCTTGCAGGAATCTGTGCAGCCCGTATTTTACTTTAATGTTCCTAGTGCACTTCATGAGCAAATGTATTATGGTCAAAGAGGAGCTGTTATGACTTTAAGATTTGCAGATGCTTCAACTATTAAAAGAGGTACACTTGAGATTAATGGATTTAAGATTTACTTTGAAACACAAGATATAATTTATCAAACAATGCTTGATCCTGAGATGCTGGTTGTTGGTCCAAATGCTGTCAAGATATCACCTCAATCAAATGCAATTGATGTGGTTGAGCTGAGAGCAGATGTTGTTTAGATGTTGTTTGATAATTCTTTGTTTCTAAGAAAAAAGAGGATTTGTGACTATGAGTGAAGAAGATTCTACTGAACATTCAGATTCTGATATTGAAAGAATTAAATTAGATATTGAAAGAAAAAAATTAGAATTAGAAGAACGAGAGTTGGCGGTTCGGGAAAGAACTGCAAAAGCAGAAGAAAAACAAGCCAATGCTGAGACTCGAAGAGCTAATTATGAAAAAGTCAAAAATGCTGCGAGTTCTACTGGAAGTAAACTCAAAGCCGTTGACCAAGCAGCAGGAAATGCAATGGCATCAGCCGGTAGATCTGTTGGTCGTGGTGTTGGAAGAGGCGCTGGTTTGATGACAGGTGCTGTTGTTGGTGCTGGAAAAAGAACAAATAAATGGGCTCATGGTGAAGAAGCTTCAACTGATCTGATTCTCTTGTTTTGGATTGCAATCGGCATTCAGCTTTTGGATGTTTTGTTGTTAAGATTTAACCGCAGTGTATTTTTTTATGCATCCATAGGTATGTATGGTGCTTTGATACTTCTAGCCATATGGTTTTTTTCTAAAGAAGAAGGTCATCTTGCAAATCCAAAGCAAATAATGTTATTCATAATGATATCTGGTTTTTATGTTATTGTCCCCACACTTCTATATGCAGTGCCCAAACTTAATGTTATGGCAGGTACTACTTTATTTGACTGGGTTACTTTTTTCCTTGCAATTCTTCCAATATGGCCAATATATATTGGTTTAAAAGCTAAGATTCCTTTTGTCCACAAATATATTAATTTTTGGATTTTGTTTTTATTATTTATTTTTATTTTTGGAGTTGGTTTTAATTTAAGACCTGGTGCTGTTGGGGATATTGGAGGCAGGCATGAATTGGTCCAAGTTGGAGTGGTGTTTGAATATCTCTGGGAAAAGACAGCAGAAATAGGTACAAAATTCTGGGATTCGATTAAAATAATACCTTGGGCCAAGGATGTGATGAATCAATCTGGCATAGGATATTATACAGGGATGATAGAAAATAATGAAGAAGAAAAAGTAGGGCTATATGTTGATAATGTGCGTTTGCGTGATAAATATACTTATGTTGGCGAGCCTGCTGTGGTTTGGGCTGATGTTCGTGGTAAGAGTTTTGGTGATGAAATAATTGCTTCACCTATTTGTTATCTTGATAAAGCAGGAATAGGGGTAACAACCACATGGGATCCTGAGAGGTTTTCAATATTAGGAGAAGAATTTAATACTATGGCCTGTACTTTTGATGGTTTAGAAGTAGGTTCATATTTGGCAAATATTGGTGCTTGGTTTAATTTTGAAACTTGGGCTTATGTAACTTATACTTTTGTTGATATTGAAACCAGAAGAGCTTATGATCTTCAGGGCAAGAATATTAACACTGAACTTGATATTCCCAGATTATCCAGAGCTGTTTATACCAACGGTCCAGTGATGTTAGGCATGGCCTCAATGGTTGACCAGCCAGTTGCCATTGATACTTTGTATAATTCCAGAGAGCCTGTGTTAGGAGTAACAATTGATAATCGTTGGTCAGATGGAACGATTGAAGATGTCAGAGAATTTATAATACAAGTTCCAGATGATTTTGAACTTGTGAAATGTGACAGATGGGCTGTTGGTGAAAAAAGACCGCCATTCATGTCTGAAGATGGTTATGATTTTTATTCTTTCAAAAAAGATGAACTTGGAGATACAAGAGAAACATTTCAGTCCATAACATGTAGGCTTCATGTCAAAGATCCTAATACTTTCCTTGCAGGTGCTGAGAAAGTCCAGAGAACTTTTGTAGCGCAGACAAAATATCTTTACAAAATAGAAAAGAGGCAGAGAATATATGTCAGAGAATAAAATAATAAATTGGTTGTGTATTTTTTTACTTGCAGCTTCTCTTATTTTAACTTCTTGTGATATGGTGCCTACTTCTGATGAAGTTAATTATTATGAGGGAACAAAAGGACTTGAAATAGATTTCCTTGAAGGTTCGCCTCCTTATGAATTATATGAAGAATCAAGCTTTAGTGTAAGTTTTATACTGGAGAACAGAGGCGCTTATAACATATTGGAAGACAGGCAAGCTATTTTATCAATTAATATTGATCCTTTTTATTTTGATGTTTCTGAGCTCAGAAATATCGATGGCTTGACTGTTGATGATAACAGAGTGATTCTTAGAGGTCTTCAATTGCCTGGAAAATCAAAATATTATCCTTCAGGCTATGAAATAATTACAACATTTACAAATCTTAAAGCTAAGTTAATAAAAGGCCAGAGAGAACAGCCTTCCACTCAGATTTTTGCTTCTTTATGTTATCCTTATGTAACGACTTTTTCTGAGATGGTTTGTGTTGACCTTTCAAATTATGGTGAAAACCTAAGAACGCAGGCTTGTTATCAACAAGACCTTGCATCATCTGGCCAGGGTGCGCCTGTTGTTGTCACAAGAGTGGAAGTTGATAACCAGCCTGCAGGTCCAGACAGTGTCAGGCCTGTGTTTACAATTCATGTGAGCAACAAAGGAAGAGGCAGTGTATTAAGTCCTGCTTATAATCCTGCTGACTTTGACAGGGTTTGTTCTTTTCAGAATTTATATAGAGAAGATTTTAACACAATTGATGTGAGAGCTGCTCTATCAGATGGCAAGGAACTTTTCTGTGCTCCCAATCCTATGCGTCTTTTTAATGGAGAAGGATTTGTGCGCTGCCAGGTTCATGATGAAGACTTGGTGATTGGGCATCATAATTATTTATCTTCTCTTACTGTAAACTTGTCTTATGTATATTTGACTTCTGTCTCTGATGAAATCAAAATTAAAAGATTAAATGTTTATGGTGACCTTTCAAACACAGTGACTGACTGCTCTTTGCCATTTCAAGTAAGAATTGGAGGGGAGTGTAAAACCAAATGTGATTATTGCTCTCAATCTAATGGAGGCGGCAATTGCCAGCCCCCTAATTCCAAATATCCTATTAATTTTGCAGCAGGTGGTTTTGCATGCCAGTGCAGTAAGAATGATTGTGACAAGCTATTTCCTAATGGTTTGTGCGTGCCTAATTCAGATTATTGTCCTGGTGGAAGCTATTGCTGCCAGATTAAGTGCAGGTCTTCAGAATTCAGGTTAGAAGATGGCATTTGTCATACTAAAGCTCAGAAATGCGTTGCTTCAGCAAAAGATACCGCATGTGGTAATGAAAATGATGGATATGTATTGATGCCTAAAGATAGCTTTTGCTGTACAACATATAATTCAATTCATAACTTAGAAGAAGATTGTAAGAGTGCTTGCTCTGCACCTCCTGAAGCTGAACCTGCATCATCATAATAATAAATTATAATATGATTTATAATGATTATTATAATATTATGATATCATAATATCATAATTTTATAACAGCATAATTTTTTATTTAACTTATATCATTCATGTCATTTAATCAATTGTTACGCGTATTTAGGAAAAGTTTTATATACTAAAAACAACAAAGGTGATTTTAAGAATGGTTAGGAACAGCAAAAAAAGAGGTTTATTGATAATTCCAGGATTATTAGTAGTATTACTAGTATTATTACTTTTTGTTCTTTCGGCATGTGGAACTGGTGTAATTAGAGATAATCAGAATCCTTATAATTTTGAAGAAAATAAATATTATCAAGGTGTCAGAGGAGTAGAAATGGCATTTATTCCAGGTTTGCCACCTTATAAGATGTATTATTATGGAGATAATTATGATAACACATTTGATGTTAATATTGAAGTTGCAAATGTAGGTTCTTCTTTTTCAAGAGGAGGAATATTTTTATCTGGTTATGATCCATTTATGATTGAAGTCCAAGGCATTAATCCTGCCAGAGCAGGAGGTTCTGCCTGCATAATTGATATTGGAAATATTGGCTTTGGCGAGTTTGGCGGCACTCTGAGATGTGATGACTTTTTTGTTGGAGTAGGTTCTGAAGGCACTCTCGATGTCTTTGTTAATAATCTCTTTGGTTCAGATGGTCTATATTCTGGAGCTCTTGATCCAAACCGGTTAGGAGGGGTTGATTTTGGTTATAGAAGATCTGCTGGTGGCCAAGAAAGATACTCAATAGGATTTAATGATCAGGGTATTGATGTAGAATATGCTAATCATGGCAGACTTATGATTGGTTTGTTTCAGGGAATTGACTTCTCAAGAAACTTTGGTGTTGAATACCTGCTTGCAGGAGATACTTATGAATATCCTGGAGGAGAAATTGGTTATGTAAACTTTGATGGTACTATTAGAAATTGGCCTCCTGGTCTTGACCAGACTTATCAGGACTTTTTGATTACAAATTGCTTTTTATATGCTACTTATGCTGCTCCAGTAGTATGTGTTGATCCCACTCCATTTTCGCAAAACAGAAAAGTTTGTTATCCAAAAGCTTTTACAGGTACTAAAGGACAAGGGGCTCCTGTGGCAATCACACATATTGAGCAGGAAAACACTCCAAGACAGGCAATCTTTACCATACATATTAGTAATGTTGGTGGTGGTGATGTCTATGATCCGGGAAGATTAGAAAAATGCAGTCCTTATTCCCCCGGCAGAGTGACAAACGAGGATTTGAATGTTATCTACGTAGGAGATATTAGGGTGTCGGGAGACCTTCAAAGACTTATTTGTACTCCAAATGATTTTGTAAGATTAAATCCAGAAACAGGAAAGGGTATTATTACTTGTGCTTATGATATTCCTTTCTCTGGAATCAAATCTGCTTATCAGACTCCTCTTGTCGTAGAATTATGGTACGGCTATTCAAAAACAATGCAAAAAAGAGTTTTAATCAAAAGAGGAATATAATAGGATATGATATTAATTATATTAATTTAGAAACAAAATAAAAAAATAAAACATATAAAAATAAAATTAAATAACATGTAATATGTGAACATGTGAACCTGGAGGTTGATTTAAATGAAAAAATTAAACAAAACAATAATGTTTTTAGTTGCAATAATAGCACTTCTCTTTGTAACCAGCTGTACTGATCAAGGTACAGGACAAGACCTTTCACAGTCTTTTATTGGCGGAACAGTCGGATTAAACACTTACTTGATTGAAGGAATGCCGCCAGCAATGATTCATGATGCAGGAACATTTCCTTTTGGCGTAGGAATTGTTATTGAAAATCAGGGAGAAGCTGATGTGGGGCCTGGCACAGACAATTCTTTTGTCATGGTAAGGCTTGAAGGAATTAATCCTGACCAATTTGGAGTCTCAGACAATGATATCAGGCAGGTTATGAATGTTCCTTTGAGAGGTGCAAGAAGAAACTTTGATGGAACTATTTTCCCAGGTGAAATCACATCTGCAACTTTTGAAACTTTGACTTATGCACCTAATATTCATGGTAACACCCAATTTACAATAAGAGCTGATGTGTGCTATGATTATGAGACAATTGCCACCTCACAGGTTTGTATTAAAGATGATGTACTCGAAAACATTCAGGACGAGAGTATTTGTAGTTTATCAGGCGAGAAATTTCCTCAGAATAGTGGAGGTCCATTGCATGTCACCAGCCTTATAGAAAATCCAATGGCAGAAAACAAAATACAAGTTAACTTTGTTGTAGAGCATGTTGGTATTGGTGAGTTCTTTGGCAGGCCTGTAAATTCTGATGACTTGTCAGAAGTTTGTGATTTCAGTGTCCGAAACTTTAACAAGTACTTTGTGGATATTGAAGTTGAGCCTCTAAGTGACAGTGGTCTTGCTATTGCCTGTTCTAGGTTTGGAGGCAGCAACAGAGGAAGAATCAAGCTTTATCAGGGAGCTCCTACAACTATCAGTTGTGTGATTGAGAGATCAAGACCTAGTGCAGGAAGAGTGTTCCAGGATTTGCTCAACATAAGGCTCAGATACAGATATGGACAGTTCATTGAGACACCAATTATAATACAGGATGTGTCTAATTAATTTAAACTAATGGACTTATAATGAAATTAATTTTTTTATTTTTCATCTGTTTTTCCAGGAGGTTTTTTTATGCTTAGAAAATCTTTTTCATTATGTTTAATCTTAATTATATTCTTAGGATTATTATTTTTTAATGCATGCGCACCAAATCCTAATGATGGAACCCAATCTAAAAGGGATAAAAAACTTCAAGAAGTAGGCGGTTTTCTTGGAGGTACTGAGGGTTTAAGAGTTAGTCTTGTTGATGGGGCGCCGCCCAAGGTTATTCAAGATTCTGGCTTGACACCTTTTTCTTTTATTGTTACTCTGGAAAATGCAGGAGAATCTGATGTTGGTCCTGATACTGATAATCCTACTGTATTTGCCAGATTGACTGGTATCATGTACCGTAATTTTGATCTTAGAGAACAAGATGTAGTAAAGAGGCTTGATGCAAAACTTGCTTCTGCAAGTCGAAACTTTGAGGGTACTATTCTTCCTGGTGAAATCAATTTTATTAGTTTTGACGACCTCACTTATTTGCCAGATGTTTTTGACAGTATTGCACTTACTATTAGAGGTGAGGTTTGTTATGATTATGAAAACATAGCTACTGTAAAGTTTTGTATGAAAAAAGATGTTCTTGAGAGTTGGGAAGATGCCAGCATATGTACTTTGTCTGGTGACAAGCCGGTTGGCAATAGCGGAGGCCCTATTCATGTTACGCGTGTTGAAGAAGCTCCAATTAACAGGAATATGATTCAGCTTAATTTTGTTATTGAACATCTGGGTACAGGTGTCTTTTTTTCCAGAGATGAAAGAAATATGATGATGGATATGTGTTGGTTTGATGAGTTAAATCCAGAAATATATGCTTTAGAAGTGTTTATTGAACCTATTCAGGAAAATACATATAGTATTGAATGTATGAGGTTAGACAACCATCTTGCAGGAGGAGGTGCGCATGGCAAGATCAAGATGTTTATGGGTGCACCTTTGACTTTAACATGTTTCTTAACTAATGAGGCGGGGCCTGATGTGAGAGTTTATGAAGATTTGCTTAATGTCAGGCTTAGGTACAGGTATGGTGAATTTATAGAGGCGCCTATTCTTATACAGAGCCATCCATAATCAATTAATAAATACTATTTTTTGTTACTTCTTCGTGGTTAAACATCGAAAACTTTATAAATGGAATGTCTTTACTTTTAAGTAATAATAAAAATTAATTTAATCGAATTTATGGAGGAAAAGGGCAAAATGAACAAAAAAATATTATTGCTCGGAGTAGCTGTTCTAGGCATTTTGTTTTGTGCAAGCATGGTTTCAGCAAATAATCAATATTATGGCTGGAGATATGCGCATCAATACAACAACAATGCATACCCAATTAACCCATCAATAAGCGGCAGAGCTTATGCATCAATGCCTGCTTTTGAAGGTGGATTCTTTGGAAACAGTGCTGCATTCTTGACAAATCTAAGAGCGCCTATTTTTACAGGGCCAATATGGACTACAAGAACAAGACAAAACCTTGCAAGTCAGTATTACCCACAAGCAAGAACTGGCGGGTGGTTTGGTTATACAGGACAGCCAGGAAACTACTACAACTTAAGACCAGGAACAATTGCATATAATGGTGTAGGCACAGGTTATTCAGAGTCAATACATAAGAATCAGCTGCAAGCACCTAGATACAGAGTTGTATAAGCATGAATGCAAGCTCAAACTCTTTTTTTATTAATATAAAATTTAGTATAATATTAAAAAATGAACAGCAAAATATTAACGAAAAGTCTAGCATTCTTGGCATTATTAATTTTAATAGGAATCTTACTGACATCTAATATCTTTGCATATTATTATCCTGTTGGAGTCCAAACTTATTCATATAACAGGCCTTCTTATTATGCACAGTATAATTATGGATATAATTCAGGAAATATGAATTCTATATATAGCTCTCAATACTCAGGAATTCCACATTATGCATATACAGGCTCAGGAGCTCTTAACTATGTGCGAAGTAATGGAAGGTATAATACTATTGGATGGGGCCCTTTTGTAATGGACCACAATAATCATATGTATGTAAATAATGCTTTAGATGAAGCATATTTCAGAAATCCAGGACTTTTGGAACCAAGACGGATGAATAATCATCAAAGATTTGTAACAGGGATGTATATTACTACGTTTCCTTATTGATTCTTTTTTAATTACCACATAATCAGTATATAATCAGTATGTATGATTCTATTATTCCAAAAATATAAATAGAACTTCTTTTATTTTATATATAAAAAGAGGTGTATCGTGAAGAAGAACAAAAAAATCAATTCTCCTTCAGCAGTAGCCAGATTATACTTAAACAGAACCATATTATCTGTCACAATCACTGTTTTTGCTATCATTATATCTTTTCAGGCAGCATATTTGAAAACCAACTTTTTTTTAACATCACAATTGGTTATTGCAATTCCTCTGCTTCTCACATCAACATTATCCTTAATTACTGCTCAAGAGCACAATAATGTTCAAAGATGGACTGGATTTGCATCAACTCTGTTTATTTTAGGATATGCGTTTCTTAGTAATGTAATAGGATTATTAATAGCATTTCAAATCAGTATTTTTTTAGGAGTTGCCTTTTTCTTTGCTAACTGGGTTTTAGTGCTTGTCTATAGTTATCTGAAGATAAGTTTAAAAGAAAGTACTTTTATACAAAGATTTCGAAAAGACCTGTTTTTTATCGGAATCCAAATAATTTTTGGTCTGTTTCCTGCCTTAGGATTATTCTAAGAATTAATCAGAATAAACTTACTTAACAAAGCTTCTAATTGTATGAACTCATCACTGCCTTCCACCATTCTGAACTCTGCTTCGCCGCACTCTTTTATCATCTCAAGCTTTTTTCTGCCATCAACTTCTTTAAGTTTCCAGACTTCCTGCTGAATTTGTTTGATGGCATCCAGACCTGAAAGACCATGATTTAACATTGTGTCCAGTAGCTTGTTTTTTGCAGCTGAGAAATCACCTTTCACGCAGTTTTCCAAAACATCTTTTACTTCTTTTGGCTGGGCAGCACTCGCAACACTATATATTAACTCTTCTGTAATTTTATCTTTAATAGCAGCACTGCTCTGCATAATATTTTCAAGTCTTCTGCAGTCGCCTCTGCAGATTTCAAACAAAGCTTCTTTTGCTTTGGCATCAACAGAAAGTTTTTCATGCTTTGCAATCTGGTCAATGATTTTGAAAATATCTTCTTTTGGCAAAGGCTTGAATCTGAAAACAGTGCATCTTGACTGGATAGGATCAAGAATCTTGCTTGAATAATTGCAACTGAGAATAAATCTGCAAGTTTGAGTGTAATTTTCCATTGTTCTTCTGAGCGCCTGCTGAGCATCTTTTGTAAGAGCATCGCACTCATCAAGATAAATAATTTTAAAAGGAACATCTCCTATTGCTCTTGTCCTTGCAAAATCCTTGACTTTAACCCTGACAACATCTATTCCTCTTTCATCAGATGCATTGAGTTCTAAGAAATTACTGCTCCACCCGTCTCCAAAAAGCTTTCTTGCTATCACAAGAGAAAGAGTTGTCTTTCCAACACCAGCCGGACCTGCAAATAACAAGTGAGGCATGTTTTTTTTCTTGACAAAAGCCTCAACCCTCTCTACGATTTCTTTTTGTCCCTTAACCTCGCTAAAGTCCTTAGGTCTATATTTCTCAGTCCAGATAGCAATGTCTTCTTGTTTCATTTTTATTTTAATTATATGTTAAAAGAATTTTGTGCTGTTTAATAAACTTTACCATTCCTTGTGTTTATTCCTGTTATTTTTTTATTCCTTATGCTCTGTTCTTTGAATGATTTCATTCTGAAGCGCAGGGCTGAGGTCAACAAAATAATCACTATAACCAGCAACCCTGACTATGAGGTCTCTGTATTTGTCTGGCTCTTTTTGTGCTTTTAGGAGTGTGTCTGCATCCACAACATTAAATTGTATGTGGTGCCCGTCCATTGCAAAATAAGACCTTACAAGATTTGCAACTTTGTCAAGACCTGTTTCATCTTCAAGGATTTGTGGAGTAAACTTTTGGTTGAGGAGTGTTCCGCCGGTTCTTGCATGATCCATTTTAGCAACTGATTTCAGAACTGCAGTTGGACCTTTTCTATCAGCGCCTTGCACAGGCGATACTCCTTCCGATAATGGCTCTTCTGCTTTTCTTCCATCTGCTGTTGCTCCTGTTACTTTGCCAAAATAAACATGACAAGTTGTAGGCAGTAAATTTATTCTGTAATGACCGCCTTTTGTATTAGGTCTGCCATCAATAGCATTAAAGTAAATCTCAAATACAGACTTCATAATATCATCTGCATAATCATCATCATTGCCATATTTTGGAGTTTTATTCCAAAACATCTGTCTGATATCTTCTTTATCTTTAAAATCATTTTTTAGAACATCCAGCAATTCATCCAAAGAAATATTTTTATTATCAAACACATTATGCTTGATGGATGTCAAAGTATCAGTGATAGTTCCAACACCCACACCCTGAATATAATTTGTGTTGTATCTTGCTCCGCCATCATGATAATCTTTTCCATTTTTTATGCAGTCATCGATGAGCAAGGACATAAATGGTGTTGGCAAATGCTCTGCATAAAGTCTTTCAATTATATTGCTTCCTTTGATTTTTATGTCAACAAAATGCTTGATTTGTTTTTCATATGCACTTAACAAATCATCAAATTCATGAAAACATTTGGGGTCTCCGGTTTCCAAACCAATTTGCTTTCCTGTTCTAGGATCAACACCATTGTTTAATGCGATTTCTAGAACTTTAGGCATGTTAAAATAGCCAGTGAGTATATATGCTTCTTTGCCAAAAGCACCTGTTTCAACACAGCCACTAGCCCCTCCATTTCTTGCATCTTCAATGCTTTTCCCCTGTCGTATAAGTTCCTGAACAATAACATCTGTGTTGAAGATTGAAGGCTGGCCAAAACCTGTCTTTACAATTTTTAATGCTCTTTTTAAGAACTGTTCAGGATTTTTCTTGCTTATTTGTACCATTGAACTTGGCTGAAGAATTCGCATTTCTTCAATCACATCAAGCAAGAGGTATGATAATTCATTAACAGCATCAGAACCATCTTGTTTCACACCACCAAGATTAATAAGACAGAAGTCAGTGTAGGTTCCGCTTTCTTCTGCTGTAACTCCTACTTTTGGAGGTGCTGGCTGGTTATTGAATTTCACCCAGAAAGACTGTAGAAGTTCTTTGGCACTTTCTTCAGTCAAAGTTCCATCTTTGAGGCCTTGCTTGTAAAAAGGATAAAGATGTTGGTCAAGCCTTCCAGGGTTAAATGAATCCCATGTGTTGAGTTCTGTGATGACTCCAAGATGCACAAACCAGTAATACTGCAGTGCTTCATGAAAACTCTTTGGTGTACGCGCAGGTACCTGAGTGCAAATCCTTGCTATTTCTTCTAATTCTGATTTTCTGTCCTTGTTTTTTTCTATTTTTGCCAATCTAAGTGCTTTTTCAGAATGGCGTCTTGCATATTCAATAAGAGAACTTGCTGCAACATGCATTGCTGTTAATTCTTCTTTTTTCTTATATGCTTCAGGATCATTAAAAAAATCAAGTTTTTGCAGACTTGCATCTATTTCTTTTTGAATATCCCACAAACCTTGTTTATATATTTTGTCTCCGAGAACAGTGTGTCCTGGAGCTCTTTGCTCCATGAATTCAGTAAATATTCCTGCTTCATAAGCATTAATCCAATCTTCACTCATTTCAATGAATATTTTGTCTCTTATGGATTTATCTTTCCAATAAGGACCGACTTTCTCGTGATAAAATTCTTTTGTTTTTTCATTAACTTTAAAAGAAATTTTTTCTCGAGTATCAAGAATCACTAGGTCTTCAAGAGTGTGAACTGTTATCTCAGGATATGTTGGTGTTGCTTTTGGTGCAGAACCTCTTTCACCAACAATAACTTCATTATTATTTATACATATTGTTTTGTTATTAAGCAAGTATTGGAATGCCAAAGCTCTTTTTACAGGCTCTGAAATTGTTTTTGAATCATTGTTTTCATAGAACTCTGTGATGAGTCTTGCTCTCTCAGAATCAATATAAGGATGCGCATTAATGCTTTGCTCTCTTAATTCTTTTATCCTTAGATTCGTCTTTACCACCTCTTTTACTTGGAAATGTTAATTTTAATATAAATATTCTCAAAATAACAACAGAATAGTAAATATAAATGAATATAAATAAATAGCAAGATAAAATAAAAGAGTTTTAACAATAAGGAAACCTTATTGAAAATTCTTAAAAACAGAATTAAACTATATCTTCTTCAGCTACAACCATGAAATCTCCGATTGCAATGACTGCACTGAAAGGTATTAATAAGTCTCCTTCTTTGCTTCTTTCAAGCTCAAGTCGCTCTGTGTAACTTGTTGGATTTCGAAGGACCATGTGGATGAGTTCCCCAGAGCCTGTTTCAAATACAATATCTCCTACTTCTCCGAATCTCTTGCCAGTTTTAGAAACAACAGTTTTTCCAATTAATTGTTTTGAAAATTTCTTATCGTCCTCAGCCATAATAATCCCTCCTATACATTAATCATGAAAATTCTAATATTTTCTAATGTTTGTTGAGTTGGTTGAGTATATAAAGTTTTTGTTCACGAGCCTCTTATTAAGTCTTATTAAGGTAAGATTTATATAATCCTTGTGTCAGAAACGAATATATGACTACTTGGTTTGCCCAGCTTGGTTTTAAAGAGAGTCCATTAGATGTAAGGCCCAATCCTGCACTTATTGGCTTGGAAAGGCAAGAAGAGCAACTGGTTAATCATGTTTTAAAGGGAGAAATATGCTTTCTTAATGGTTTAACAGGCAGTGGCAAGTCTTCTTTGCTTATGAGAGTGCAGAAAAACCTCAGAAACCACAAATTTATCTATCTGGATGCTCAGGAAATGCCAAAACATTTTAATTTAGAAGAAGAACTAAAGAAGAAAAGAAGCTTTTTTGATAAAATCAGGCTTAAGAATTTTCCTTCTAAGACACCTGTTCTTATAATTGATGAGTTTCAGGCTACTGACCAGAACATTATTCTTGATGCAAGAGCCAAATGGGAGAATCCTAATGAGAAAAAAATAAAGAGTATAATAATTGCCCAGATTAGCAAATATCTTAAGAATGTGACGCCTGCATTTAAAGAAAGACTTGGCAACAGAACTATTTTACTTCCCACACTTGATGATGAGGAAATGAAGGAAATCCTTAAGCTCAGACTTCAAATAGGCAAAACCAATTATTACAACAAACTGCATAATGAAGCGATTAATCTTATTGTAGCTGCTGCAGACGGCAACCCAAGAAAAATGCTGGAATATGCAGATTATATTTTTGATTTTCACTACAACAAATTTAAGAATAACAATCCAATGCTTCTAAATCCAACTTATCTGGTGACTTACTGGGGTGCTAAAGAGATTTTAGAGCTCAAAAAAGTCAATGTCAATGCTTATGTGTATCTTGAAAAAGAGGATAAAAAAAGAAAACTATTGGCTTTTGAAAAAAGATTTAATAAACAGCAAAGAGAATGGCTGATTTTCTTAATGACAGGCTCTCAATCAGTAGCTGACCTGGTTAAACGCTTTAAAGTTTCTGAATCCAAAGCGTCTGCAGCTCTTAGAGAGTTGAAAGCCAAAGGAGCAGTTGTCAGAGCAGGAAAAAAGAACAGAAAACAGCTTTGGCAGGCAAGTCCTCATGTAAAGAGATTGAGGGTTAGAGTTTAAGAGAGCAAAGACATTTTCTGTTTTATTAATTTCTCATCAAAACACTTTTCTTTTAAAGGACAAGAAGTACATTTATTCTTATTGTCGCAGATATTTGGTAATTCATCTCCTTTGAACAATTCAAGAACAGCGTCTCTGGTTTCAATAACTTTTTTCTCCAGGAAAGGATTCATAACAACATTTCTGGCTTCGCCAATGTCTAAGTATTTAACATAAGCATCCCTTACAAACATTTTGTTTTTTTCCAAAAGCATAATATAGGCACCAGTCTAAAGCTTGTGGCCTGGCCAGACACCTTCTTTTGGAGCACTGCCTGTTTTTAGTTCATAAGGAACTACTTCTCTGACAAGCTTGTTTTCAAATATTTCAAGCCTGTCAATCATTCCTTTTAGCATCAATTGATGTGACTGAAGATAATATTCTGTTTTTATCTTTGGACTGAGCTCTTTCCAGAGCTCTTCACCATAAACCTTGTTTTGTTTGATAAAATTATGCAGATTAAAAGCCCTGTCTTTTGTTTCCATTAAAAGGCGGTTCCACGATTCCTTGAAAAAATCACTCAAAGGAATCTTTAACTCTGTGAGCTTGTTTTTGTTTTTTATAATGCTCTGTTGTAGAACATTAGAATGTAGTTTTTTATAATTTTCAAGAACTTCTTTGTAGCTTGTTTCTTTTGTTATGCTTTTGACAAAGCCTTCATCAACTTTGGTGATTCTCTCCTGCACTTCATGCCTTATGCTTCCCTTGACAACAGCTTCTCTTGGAACAACAATCAGCTTGAGAACTTTCTCTAAGAACAGTTTTCGTGCGCAGTATTCATAACTAGAGAGCAAGCTAACACTAATCATAGTAATAAGAAAAAACCAAACAAGAGTATATAAGCCTTACGGTAAGGTGGGCTCCATCCATTAAATGATTTTGTATTCTTTTGTGGTTTAATAGGAAGGATTCGTATTTTTATTGAAAAAGTTACTTTTTTCTTGGAAAAAGTAACTTTTTGTTTTTAGAATGTTTCATTTTATGCTTTTTCTTTTAT